>JAZQSN010000070.1:0-5005 GCA_045630065.1 Alistipes sp. | reverse complement strand
CCAACAAATTCAATAATGCATTAAAATTCAAAACAATATAAACAATTAAAAACAGTACAGCTATGTTAAAAGTAGAAAATTTGCAGAAGAGTTTTTTCACCGAGGATATTGAGACCATCGCTCTTAACGGTGTATCGTTCGAGGTTAAGGAGGGCGAGTTTGTTGCCGTAATGGGACCTTCGGGTTGCGGTAAGTCTACGCTCCTCAACATCTTGGGTCTTTTGGACAACCCAACAGGCGGCTCGTATAGCCTGCTCGGTCAAGAGGTGGGCGGACTCAAAGAGAAGGACCGCACCGCTTTCCGTAAGGGTAATATCGGCTTCGTGTTCCAGTCGTTCAACCTTATCGACGAGTTGTCGGTGGCCGAGAATGTTGAGTTGCCACTTATCTATATGGGCGTGAAAGCCTCGGAGCGCAAGGAGCGTGTGCAGAAGATGCTCGACCGTATGAACATCTCACACCGTGCGGGCCACTTCCCACAGCAACTCTCTGGTGGTCAGCAGCAGCGTGTAGCCATCGCCCGTGCCCTTGTATCGAATCCCAAACTTATCCTTGCCGATGAGCCTACTGGTAACCTCGACTCAAAGAACGGTCAGGAGGTTATGACCCTCTTGCAGGAGCTTCACAAGGAGGGCACAACCATCATTATGGTAACCCACTCGCAGCACGACGCCTCGTATGCGAGCAGAACGATTTGTTTGTTCGACGGTAAGGTTGTAACGGATGTAAAGAGCAAACTCTAAACGAATATTTAAGACGCAACTACCATAAGCAAAAAGTGTTAACAGGCTTGGGCGAGGGTGATACCTCCCCAAGTCACAAAGACAAAAAAAACAGACAGATATGAAGAACTTCAATTACTCATTGCGCTATTTGCTCAAAAATCGTGGCAATTCGGCTACGCGCCTATTGTCACTTGCATTGGGACTTGTGGTCTCGCTGCTTATATGCTCATACGTGGGCATCAATCTCTCGTATGGTCGCTTCTTCCCCGACCGTGAGCGAGTATACAAAATGTTTGAGAAGTCGTCACAATTTGGTATTAGTGGAGCGATGTTGCAACCTATGGCACCAACGCTTGCTGAACGCATCCCGCAAATTGAGGCTGCGACACACCATTTCGACCGCTTAATGCAGATTAAAGTGGGCGATATTCCTGTGGATTACCAATACTTGAATGTCGGCAGTGATTTCTTTACCGTGTTGGATTTCGGTGTTATTAGCGGCGATCCCAAGCGTATCCTATCAAACGAGGGTCTTGCCAACAACGAGGTGATGATCTCCGAGCGTTTGGCAACAACGCTATTTGGCAAGGAAACTCCATTGGGTAAGATTATCACAACGACACAAGGTCGTGAGTATGTTGTGGCAGGCGTGTTCCGCACACCGCCTGTGACCAATCCTTTGGGTGATTTCGATATAGTTGACTATCTTCCATTTGACCCCGCTACGGCAAATTGGAATGGTGACGATAGCTATCCTACATACATCAAATTGCGCAAAGGTGCGACCATTGAGGAGGTTGAAGAGGAAGTTGCTAAATTCATTGCAGGCAACGAGATGTTGAGTTTTATGGTCAAGATGTGGGAGGCAGAGTTCTTCTTTGTTCCTATCGAGGAGGCCTACTATGTGGATAATAATATGAAGGCAACCCAGACCATATATGGTATATTGGCACTGTTGGCTCTGCTTGTGGCTACGCTCAACTATGTGCTTTTGACCCTCTCGTCGCTTGCGCATCGCAGCCGTACGGTGGCAATGTTGCGTTGCAACGGAGCTTCACGATGGGATATCTTCCGTATGTTGTTGTCTGAAACACTGATTATGATCGTGGCAGCCATCGCTGTTGCAGCCTTTATACTTGTGTGTCTGCATCAAGAGATTTATCAGTTGCTCGGCTACCACCTCTCTGACCTATTTGCGTGGGAGCGCATCTGGATCCCAGCTACGGTATGTTTGGTTTCGTTCCTGGTTGCTAGTCTTATCCCTGCGGCTCTCTACTCACGAGTAAGTATGAGTTATGCATTCCGCCGAGGTAGCGATAACAGCACTTGGTGGAAGCGAATCCTACTCTTTGTTCAGGTTGCTTGTACTACGGGTGTAGTCTGCTTCTTGCTCACCACCGCACAGCAGTCGGAATATGTTATGAAGGCAGACCTTGGCTATGATTACGACCGAGTGATTACGATGCAATTCCCTGCTACTTCCTCACAGCGCTCAGCTATGGTCGATGAGCTCAAACGCCTGCCTTTTGTTGAGAGCGTGGGACACTCACTGCAATTCCCCATCTGGGGCTACTTCGGCAATCCAATCTTTGATGTAGAGAAGAAAGCAATTAAATTCTCGTGCCGATTTGAGTACTTTGATGAGGCATACATCGAGACTATGGGTATGGAGATTGTCGCAGGTCGCAACTTTACCAAGCAGGATGCCCTTACGAAGACTCTCGTAAATGAGGAGTTTGTTCGCCAACACGGTTGGACGATAGATGAGGTTGTTGGCAAACAGTACTTCCAGAATGGCGGTTGGCGCGAGGTTGTAGGTGTAATACGTGATTATCAGCAGGCGGGAGGTTTTATTATGCCGCTCACGGTCTATCGTACCGATTGCTTGGAGGAGCCTGACAAACCACTCTCTTTGCAAATGAGCATTCGACTGACCGAACTCACACCAGAGAATATCAAGGCGCTGGATAAGGTTATTGCCGAAAACTACCACTCCGAGTGGGAGTACCAACTCGTCACCTACACCGACCGAGTGAAAGACCGTTTCAGCTACCGAGCAAGTATGCGTAATAATGTGTTAATCGTTTCGCTTGCAACACTTCTTATCTCGCTTATCGGCTTAATCGGTTACCTCGGCAACGAGATGGCTCGCCGCCGCAAAGAGATAGCTATCCGCAAGGTAAACGGCGCTACAACAGCACAAGTATTGAGCCTTTTGAGCCTCAACCTCTCGTGGGTTGTTATCCCTGCAGTAGTAACAGGCGTAGCCGGTGCTGTATGGGGTGGCGAACGCTATATCTCGATGCTCGAAACTATGTGTGAGCCATTGGCGTGGTGGCTCTTTGCCCTCGGTGCAGCGATAGTGATTATCATTGTCTACACAATACTCATTGCTCGCACTTGGCATACAGCCAACGCCAACCCCGTTGATATGATAAAATCGGAATAATTAAAACTCAAACAATATGAAAATCGCGTTTAAGAATTTTTTAATGACATTACGTCGTTACAAGGTCGCATCGCTGCTTAATGTTCTCGGTTTGACCCTCGCCTTTGTGGCATTCTACATTATCGCATCGCAGGTGTGGTACACGCTAACCTACAACAGCACGCTCAAAGATGCCGACCGCACCTATCTTATCTCACCAAACTTCGGTGGTGACAATACGGACATAAAGTGGAGCTCCAACTCACCTGGAAACTTGGCGTATGAGGCTGCCGAGCAATTCCCCGATGCAGAGGAGGTGGCCTCGTATGCACCATACGCCGCCATCAGCCGCATTTGGGTAAAGAGGGGTGAGTACAACTTTGAATCTTTCAACGACCAGATATTTTACGCTACGCCCAACCTCCCTGCGTTCTTCGGTTTTGAGTGCTTGGCGGGCGATTTTGGCGAGCTCAAAAATCCAAACACGGTGATTATGTCTCGCTCCGAAGCAGAGAAACTGGGCTTGGGTGTAGGCGATGTAATCTACTTGGAGGGTGGCCGTATGTTTGACGACGGCAAGCCAACCGTGCAGAATACAATTGTGGCGATATATGAGGATATGCCAAAGAACTCAATATTCGGTCATTGGAATATTGTGCAGGGCGACGCGCAGGTACACACCTCGGGCACTAATAATTGGAACTACACCAACTTTGTTCGTATGCGTGAGGGTGCCGACCTCAATGCTTACATCGAAATCTTCAAGAATCGCTATGCAGAGTGGTTCCTCGGTATGGCTCAGGAGTGGATTGCCGAAGATCCCGAAGAGGAGGCTTTGATTAAGGAGGAGATTGAGAATGGCGCTCATATTCTCGCCACACGCCTTGTGCCTGTTGATGATATGTACTACACCGAGTTTGACGAAGCGTACAACTTCCAGACAGGCAAGAAAGCGACACCTATTATCCTCTCAAGCATTGCCTTTATCATCGTGTTGATTGCATTTATCAACTTTGTAAACTTCTTCTTCGCCCTTGTGCCTGTTCGTATGCGTGCGGTAAATATCTGCAAGGTCTTCGGCGCGAGTCAAGGTACACTGCGCTGGAACTTCCTCTTTGAGGCAATCGGCCTGGTGTTGCTCTCGATGGCTCTGACATTCTACCTGATGATAGTTATTAAAGATAGTTTTATCACAAACTACTCAATCTGCTCGCTCGCCCTCTCGGATAATATCCCTGTGATTATTATGGTTGTGGCGCTGATGGTATTACTCGCTGTTATTGCTGCTCTCTATCCTGCATTCTACATCACCCGATTCAATGCCTCACTCGGTGTTAAGGGTGGCTTTGCACAATCGGCTACGGGTCGCCGTCTGCGTTCGATTATGGTGGGCGTGCAGTTTACTGTTGCTATGATCTTGATTATCGTAACTGCTGTATTCTTCTTGCAGTACCGATATATGATTAAATACGATTTAGGCTTCGACCGTGAGAATATCGTAACCTTTGCGTCGTGGGATTTGGGTACACGCCCCGAAACGGTTGTGGAGCGATTGCAGCAACACCCCGACGCAGTAGATGTAACTGCTTCGGCAGTAAACCTATTCCGCTGCAACCAGATGTGGGGGCGCGAATACGAGGGTAAAGAGTATGTGGTGAGAGCCAATCCCGTGCGTTGGAATTTTCTCGATTTCTTTGGTTTCGAGGTTATTGATGGCAACGGCTTTACCCCTTCGTCAGCCGAGCGTGACGAGATTGTGATGATGAACCGTATGCACCGCGATATCGGTATTCCGATTGGATATAAAGAGGGTAAGCAGTACCCCTATGTGGGCATTATCAAAGATATACGC
>JAZQSN010000069.1:0-13316 GCA_045630065.1 Alistipes sp. | reverse complement strand
GCTACGCCAAGCGAGCAATGAACTATCGTAACCTTTTCGACAAGGAGACTCGTCTTATGCGCGGTCGCAATGCCGATGGCGAGTTCCAAGCGCCCTTCTCGCCACTGAAGTGGGGCGACGCCTTCACCGAGGGTAACAGCTGGCACTACACCTGGTCGGTGTTCCACGACCCTCAGGGATTGATCGATTTGATGGGAGGCGACGAGGAGTTCGTTGAGATGCTTGACTCGGTATTCACTGTTCCGCCCGTGTATGACGATAGCTACTACGGTTTCCCCATCCACGAGATTCGTGAGATGACGGTTATGAACACGGGTAACTACGCCCACGGCAACCAGCCCATTCAGCATATGATATATATGTACAACTACGCTGCACAGCCTTGGAAGACTCAGTATTGGGTACGTGAGGTGATGAACCGTTTCTACTCGGCGCAGGCCGACGGTTACTGCGGCGACGAAGATAATGGCCAGACCTCGGCTTGGTATATCTTCTCGGCCCTGGGATTCTACCCTGTATGTCCTGCATCGGATCAGTATGCGATGGGAGCGCCACTCTTTAAGCAGGCGAAATTGCATTTGGCAAATGGTAACACCTTCACCATCGAGGCTCCGCAGAATAGCGAGGAGAACATCTACATTGACGATATGCGCCTCAACGGCAAGGCCTACACTCATAACTACATCACCTATTCAGACATCACGTCGGGTGGCAAGATGAGTGTAACGATGAGTTCAAAGCCCAACACCGAGCGTGGTACGGCTGATGCAGATCGGCCCTACTCGTTCTCTGGCGGGAAGTAGTTGCGCAACATACAACAAAAAAAGTGTCGGGCCCTGCGGCTCGACACTTTTTTTTATATTCGAGAAATCGATTACTGGAACAACATAGGAGCAAACTCTGAAAGATAGATTCGCCAGTTACGCCAGATGTGACCCTCGCCGCTCTCACGATATGTGTAGGGGAACTTGATAGAGTCCATATACTTCATCATATCGAGGTTGCGCTGATAGAGGAAGTCGGTGTTACCGCATGCAATCCAATAGAGCTTGAAGCCATTGTCGCGCTGTACCTTCAATGAGTTCTGAACCTCCTCGTTATCCAAATTACCAGCAGCTGCAGAGAACAAACCTACATAGTCGAAAGTGTTGGGATAAGTACGAGAGATGTTATAAGAGTGACCACCGCCCATTGAAAGACCTGCAATAGCGCGAGCCTCCTTCTTCTTGATAACACGATAGTTGCTCTCAACAAACTTGATAACATCACCGAATGACTGCTCGAAAGATGCAGCGGGACGAACGTTCGCATTGCCACGCATAGAGGGCTGAATCATACCGCCAGCAGCCTCACCAACGGCAGCAGTCTGCCAAGCATTACCGTTAGTCATAACAACCAACATAGGCTTCGCCTTACCCTGTGCGATAAGGTTATCCAAGATCTGTGATGTACGACCCAAAGTCATCCAAGCCTCCTCGTCGCCACCAGCACCGTGCAACAGATAGAGTACGGGGTACTCGCTCTTGCTTGTCTCGTAACCTGCAGGAGTGTAAACTGTGATACGACGCTTTGTCTGGAGAGTGGGGCTGTCATACCAAGTCTTTGTTACACTACCGTGAGGAACATCGTTCACGCTGTAAATATCGCCACGATCACCACCAATGATGAAGATGTTAAAAGATGACGCAACATCACGGCAGATAAATACGTTAGAGGGGTCGCAAATGCGAACACCGTCAACTACGAAGTTGTAGTTGTACAACTCTGAACGCAATACGGGTGAAGTGTACTCCCATACGCCGTCAGCGTTGCGTACCATCTCTGTATTCTCAACGGGCTTACCGTCGGGAGTGAGGAAGTTGCCTGCAACAGAAACCTTCTTTGCCTCGGGAGCTGCCAAGCGCAAAGTAACGCTGTTGTTGTCGTTAATCTGAGGCGATACAACCTGAGCGCGGCTGCCGAGTGCCTCCTGAGCCGATGCACTGAATGCGAAGAGTGCAGTCACGGCCAATAAGAACAATTTCTTCATAAACTTAATAGTAATAAAGGTTAATTTAAATTAAGATTTGAACCAAAGGTAAGTGGTTTTGCGAAATTATGCAAATTTTGATGAACAAAACCTATTCTATATATCATATTCCGTACCTACTGCCACACTATTTATTGCGCTCTAATGGGCTCACTAATTTGGAAAATTGCGATATAGGTCATACCTTTGCCCAGATTTAACATCGAGTCAGTCGCGGACTCACAAAACTAAACATTGATTATGAAACACGCTTATGTTTTCCCTGGTCAGGGCGCACAGTTCTCTGGAATGGGAAAGGATCTTTATGAAAACAACCCCTCGGCAAAGGCTCTTTTCGATAAGGCTAACGAGATTTTAGGTTTCAACATCACCGACATTATGTTTAGCGGCACGGCTGACGAACTCAAGCAGACAAAGGTTACTCAACCTGCAGTATTCCTTCACTCGGTAATTTTGGCCAAGGTACTCGGCATTAAGCCCGACGCAGTTGCTGGCCACTCGTTGGGAGAGTTCTCGGCATTGGTTGCCGCTGAGGCATTATCATTCGAGGATGGTTTGCGCCTGGTCGCAAAGCGAGCTATGGCTATGCAGAAGTGTTGCGAGCAGCAACCTGGTGGTATGGCCGCTATTCTGGCAATGGAAGATGAGAAGGTTGAGCAGATTTGCAACGAGATTGATGGTGTAGTAGTTGCAGCAAACTATAACTGTCCCGGACAGCTGGTTATCTCGGGTGCCGATGAGGCGGTTGATGCCGCTTGCGTAAAGCTCAAGGAGGCTGGAGCAAAGCGTGCTCTGCGTTTGCCCGTAGGTGGTGCGTTCCACTCTCCGCTGATGGAGGCTGCTCGTGCCGAACTGGCTCAAGCTATTGACGAGGTAGAATTCCATAACCCCGTATGCCCTATCTACCAGAATGTAGATGCACAGCCCCACACCTCAGCCGAGGAGATTAAGGCTAATCTCATCGCACAGCTTACAGCCCCCGTACGTTGGACACAGATAGTTAAGAATATGATCGCCGATGGTGTGAACGAGTACACCGAGTTGGGCCCCGGCAACGTATTGCAGGGTTTGATTAAGAAGTGCGACGCCAACACAGTAGTTGAGTCTAAGGCTTCACTATAAGCAATTTGGCATAGATATGTCCGAGTAAATTTCGGAAAAATTTTACCGTTACGCATCTGCGTGACGGTATTTTTTTATTAAATTTGTTAAAATAATTAAAAATACGCTTGCACTTCCCGTCAAAAGTAGCTATATTTGCCAATAGCAAACTTAAAACATTTCACACATTAATTAATATGTCGTCACTAACCGAATTTTTCAATATTCAACCCAACGAGAACCTAAAGGGTATTACGCACAAGAATAACACCATCAAGCGTAACATCATTGCATATATGGCTCTGAACGGCGAGTGTACCCTATCGGAACTTACCAAAGAGTTGCACATCAGCGTTCCCACTATCACCAAACTCGTACAGGAACTTATCGAGGAGAAGATCGTAAACGATTTGGGTAAGGTTGAAACTCCGGGCGGACGTCGTCCCAATGTCTTCGGATTGGCCAATTCGGCTATCTACTTCGCAGGTATCAACATCGGCCGTGATAATATGACCTATGTGATTACCGACCTTCAGAACAACATCGTCAAGGAGGTTACCGACTCTTCTTTCGAGTTGCAGAACCGTCCGCAGTGCTTGGAGAAGATTTGCTCTAACATCGAAAATTTCATCAACAACTGCGGTATCGATCGTGCCAAGATTTTGGGTCTAGGAGTATCTATCGTGGGTAGAGTAAACCACGAGACAGGTCGCAGTTATATGTATTTCACCTCGAGCGATGAGTCATTGCGCGACATTATCGAGAAGCGCGTAAACATCCGCGTATTACTCGAAAACGACACACGTGCACGTTGCTATGCCGAGTACAACTGTTCTCGTTCGAAGGAGGAAAGCAACGTAATCTATCTGCACTTGGGTCGCGGTGTAGCTATCGGCATTGTAATCGATGGTAAGTTGTACTACGGAAAGAATGGTTTTGCCGGCGAGTTCGGCCATATCCCCTTCTTCGACAACGAGACCATCTGCGCCTGCGGTAAGAAGGGTTGCTTGGAGACAGAGGTGTCGGGTATTGCCATTGAGGAGAAGATCATCAAGCTAATCAAGAGCGGAGTAAACACCATCCTTCGCGAGAAATATGACCGTGGCGAGCAGATTCACATCAACGATATCATCGCAGCGGCACAGAACGACGACAACCTATCGATCGAGCTTATCGAGGAGGTGGGAGAAAAGTTGGGTAAGGCTGTAGCATTCCTTATCAACACGTTCAACCCCGAAAGCGTTATCGTAGGTGGTAACTTAGCTGCTGC
The DNA here is from genome assembly GCA_045630065.1 of Alistipes sp. Lineage (GTDB taxonomy): Bacteria > Bacteroidota > Bacteroidia > Bacteroidales > Rikenellaceae > Alistipes. Next base: position 8,916 of record JAZQSN010000069.1, on the reverse strand, counting down.
AGGTGACTACATTATGTTGCCGCTCAAATCGTCGACAAACAAGTATTCGCTTAACCTCGTATATAAGGATACCAAGTTCCGCCAGTCAAAGATGGCAGAGAACGCCAATGCGTGGGGTGTGGCGATGCTTATCCACAATAAGATTATTGGTTTGTAATTCACTCTACGATGAACATTGAGGGTACAATATGCCGACTCAGGGCTCTAGAGCCGACCGACATCGGCATTATGTACGAATGGGAAAACGACACTCAGGTATGGCAAACCAGTGGCACTGTAGCTCCATTCTCCCGCCATGTGCTTTCGCGTCTGATTGACGAACAGCAATTTGATATCTACGCCACACGCCAGATGCGTCTGGTGATCGAGGATATAGACTCAGGCGAGGTGACAGGAGCTGTTGATTTGTTCGAGTTTGACCCGCAGAACAGACGTGCAGGAGTAGGTATTATTATCACCCCATCCTACCGAGGTCGTGGTTTTGCAACGGATGCGTTACTTACATTGGAGCGCTATGCGGCTGAGGTGCTGCATATGCATCAATTATGGTGCAGCGTAGCCGCCAACAACGAGCCAAGCCTTGCGCTTTTTAGCCGAGCGGGCTACCAGGAATGTGGTTGTCGTCGCGAATGGATACTCACCCCAAGTGGAGCGATAGATGAGATTCTGATGCAGAAGATACTATAAAATAATAGGAGAGCCTACGGCTCTCCTATTATTTTGTCTTTATGCGTTTATCGTGTTCCGAAGATTCTATCGCCAGCGTCGCCCAAGCCTGGGAGGATATAGTTCTTATCGTTCAAACCCTCGTCGAGTGAAGCTAGATAGATATCCACATCGGGATGCTGCTCCTCAACAGCCTTAACGCCCTGCGGTGAAGCCACAAGACACATCAATCTGATTGACTTATAGCCATCGGCCTTCAGTCGTGCTATGGCATCGCAAGCACTACCACCCGTAGCCAACATCGGGTCGGTGACAATCACCAGACGATCCTTATTAGCAGGCATCTTGTAGTAATAGAACACGGGCTGGCAAGTCTCCTCGTCGCGATACATACCGATATGGCCAATTCGCGCCGATGGGATGAGCGTCGTGAGGCCATCCACCATACCAAGACCTGCACGCAGAATGGGCGCAATGACAACCTTCTTGCCCGCAATCTTTGGTGCGTTCATCTTCATTAGCGGAGTCTCTATCTCCTCGTAAGTGAGCGGAAAATCGCGGGTAATCTCATAGCCCATCAACATTGCAATCTCCTTGAGCAACTCGCGGAATTTCATCGTAGAAGTCTGCTTTTCGCGCATAAGGCTGAGCTTATGCAATACCAGCGGGTGGTCGATTATATGTAAAGCCATAGTGAAGTATTTAATGTTCTTATGCAAATATAAGTTATTTTTCACGAAAAAATTCATCGTATTACTCCAAAAAAACATTAAATTTGCTAAAACTTAAATCCTCACGAAGCATATGAAAAATAACAGTGACCTCAGTCTGATTCAAAAAACAGTCGTTGGCGCACAATTTCTGTTCGTGGCTTTTGGCTCAACGGTGCTTGTTCCACTATTGGTTGGCTTAGATCCATCGGTGGCTCTTCTCACGGCAGGTATCGGCACCCTAATCTTCCATCTTATCACCAAAGGCAAAGTCCCCGTATTCCTGGGCAGTAGTTTTGCCTTCATTGCCCCCATTGTAAAGGCAACCGAACTCTTTGGTCTGCCGGGCACATTATCGGGTCTGGCAGCCGTAGGACTTGTGTATGGTGTAATGAGTGCACTGGTACGTTTTCGCGGTGTGGGATTCATCACGCGTCTGTTCCCGCCAGTGGTGGTAGGTCCTGTCATTATGCTCATAGGTCTATCGCTGGCAAGCACAGGGGTGGATATGGCAAAGAGTAATTGGACTCTGGCTATCATAGCTCTACTGACCACCATCATCGTCTCACTCTTCGGCAAGGGGCTGCTTCGCCTAATACCCATCTTTGTGGGCATCGTAGTGGGATACATCGCCGCCATATTTTTCGGAATGATTGATTTTCAGCCGGTAGTGGACGCCTCGTGGCTTGCATTGCCTGCATTCGTGCGCCCCGAATTGAGCTGGGAGGCAATCATCTTTATGATCCCCGTAGCCATAGCCCCTGTAATCGAGCATATTGGAGATATATACGCCATCAACGAGGTCACAGGCAAAGATTTTGTCACCGACCCTGGACTACACCGCACAATGCTCGGCGACGGTCTGGCCTGCATAGCGGCATCGTTTATCGGAGGTCCTCCCGTCACCACCTATTCCGAGGTCACCGGAGCCATCTCGCTCACCAAGATTTCCGATCCATCGGTTATTCGTATTGCAGCGCTCTTCGGTATTGCGTTCTCGGTATTGGGCAAAGTGAGCGCACTACTCAAGACCATTCCAGATGCGGTGCTGGGCGGTATTATGCTTCTGCTGTTCGGAACAATTGCCTCGGTAGGCATCAACACACTTGTAAAGAATAAGGTGGATTTGGGTAATACGCGTAATCTGGTTATCTCGTCACTTATCCTCACACTCGGCATAGGCGGTGCCGAGATGACTTTCGGCAGCATTACCATCGGAGGCATTGGTCTGTCGGCTTTGGTGGGTGTGATATTAAATCTTGTCATCCCCAAAAGTGAGTCCAAGCAGTAAATCTACAACCATATAAAAAGCGAGAGAGGGAGAATTACATCTCCCTCTCTATTATTTGTGCACCCATACAAGGCCACTCGTTGTAAAACCTTTCGATATAATCCTTCTCCTCGGCCGTGCAACCTACCATCAGCTTGAGTTCAGCATCGCCTCGGTCTAAATCCACCGTGCAAATCACCGCATCCAATCGCTTCTCAAGATCAGAGCCTAACCACACATCGACACCCTCACCATCGTTCGAGGTAGTGCCGTCGAGATAACCATAGTCGATGGTATAGATAATCTCAGGAAAACGTGGATGCGACGAGCCTCGAGGGCGGTCAATCACGATTTCGCAACGCTCAAGCAAGGCATCGAGCCGTTGCCAGAATATTTTGCTATACTTATGCCTCATTCTCTTCGTTCAATAAATTCACATCATCGGTCATATCAGTCTGGCGCAACCACTCCTCGGCAAGCTCCTTGCGGGGCGATACACCCAACGCCTTAATCTTTTCGCCAAGCGATATAACACCACCCTTACCCTGCATACGTGTACGCAGATCGTCGTACTTCTTCTGCGCACGGTCGAGGTTCTTGCCCACCTCGTCAATGCTCTCGGTCACAAGACACATCTTGTCGTAGAGCGAGGCCGACAATTGTAGTATCTTCTGCTGATTCTTCTGCTGGGCATCCTGCGTCCACAATATACTGACGAGTTTAAGCAACGCAAAGATATTCGACGGAGAGGAGATTACAACTTTCTTCTTATATGCCTCACTCCAAATCTCATTATCGGCACGCAGGGCCTCGATAAAAGCGGGCTCATTGGGGATAAACATCACAACAAAGTCGGGCGACTCCTTCAGCGTATGATACTCCTTTGAACCAAGTTCCGCCACGTGTCGGCGCACCGACTGTAGGTGTGCCTTTAGCGCAGCACTACGCTCGGCTGCAGTCTCTGCTGCATTATAACGAAGGTAGTCAGTAAGCGACACCTTCGAATCGATGATGATATTCTGTCGGCCCGGCAGGCGCACAACCACATCGGGACGCACGTTGCGACTCTCATCGACAGCTACCGTGCTCTGCACCTCGTAGTTAATACCCTTCGTTAGGCCCGAGTAGTCGAGAATCGTCTCAAGGATAGTTTCGCCCCAATCACCCTGTACCTTTGAGTTACCCTTCAGGGCATTAGTCAGGTTGGTGGTCTCGGTGGTGATTTGCGAGTTGAGTTCCATCAGACGTTGCAACTCGCTTTTGAGCGCACCCTGTTGCTCATTCTGGTGCGAGAAGATGTTCTCTACGCGTGCGCGGAACTCCATAATATTATCCTTAAATGGCTTGAGAATCAAGTCCATCGATTCACGGTTCTCCTCCTTAAAACGACGGCTCTGCTCGCCCATAATATCGCCTGCCATAGCACGAAACTGCTCACGCATCATACGTTCGATCTCCTGCTGATGAGCCTCTCGCTCACGGGCAGCACGACGCTCGGCCTCCAACTCGGCCTCGGCCTTGATGCGTGCCATCTGCTCGGTCTCGCGTTGCGCTCGAGCCGTATCACATGCAGCCACAGCCGCATCGCGAGCCTGCTTAACTCCGTGCAACATATCAGTCGAGGCACTTAGTTGCGAATCCAAATCACGGGCACGTCGGCTCTGCAACGCATAGAGGGTTGAGAGCACGGCAACGGCCACAAACAATAGGGCTATGATTATGATGTATGTTATCTCCATAAGGCTTTTTCACTTTCTCACAAAGATAGCGACTTTATCGCGAAAAAGCCAACGAAGAGCATAAAAAACGAGGGTGCCGAACTCGATTTATCCGACACCCCCGCTTTAAGCCGATAAGTGGCAAATGTTAGAACATATAGGCTGCGCCGACATAGAAGTTACGGTTATTGACTCTGTTGCCACTCTGCTTGGCCACATCCACCAGGCCCCAATCGTAGCCCACATAGATGCGATAGTGGTCGAACATAGCCACACCCGCACGCAGGCCCACGCCAAAGTCAAATCGTTTCAATCCATCCGACGAGAAGACATCGGGCTTCGAGCTTTCTCCGCCCACGGTGACCTTATCGGTGCCAAAGATTCCCACACCGAAGTAGGGGCCAAACGAGCCAAACACACCTACCTTGCCCTGACCGAACATATAGCGATAGCCGATATGAATCGGAATCTCGAGGTAGTAGGGACGTGAGATGACCTTCACGGCCTCTTCACCTGCCGAGGAGTTGAACTTGGCACCCTTGGCGCTGAGTGCAAGCTCGCCATCGAAGTAGAAGCCGTCGTAGATAAACGGCGCCTCCATCTCCATTCTGACGCCCGCACGAAAACCTACGCGCGAACTGGGATCGATAGAGATATCGTTCACCGTCATCGAGTAGTTGCCAAGATTCATTGCTCCTGTAATACCCCAACGCAACTCTTGCGCCGAGGTCGAAGCCGCGCCTAAGAGTGCAAATAGAACTAATGGTAAAAACTTTTTCATAGCATTTTGTATTTTATAACATACACCAATGCCTGATACAAAAAATATGCGAGACCCGCTATGGATCCCGCATATTTTTATGCCTTACGCAAAAGTTCTGACTACCCTCTGGTTAGAACATATATGCTGTGCCGATATAGAAGTTAATAGGACGAATCTTCACATCATCAGCTCCCTCGAAGTTGCTCTTCATAGCATTGATCAAGCTGTGCTCGAAACCGAGGAATACCTGCCAGTTTGAGTACAACTCAACACCCACCTGGTAGTTAAGACCGAAGTCGAAACGCTTGTATCCTTCACCAAAAAGATCCTCCTTGACCTTGGTGCCTCCGGCTTTTGTTACGTTCTTGCCCAAAACTCCCAAACCGAAGTAGGGGCCCAAGCCACCAAACAATGCCACATCGTCAGCAACGGGATAGCGATAGCCGAGTGTTACAGGGAGCTGCAAGTAACCCAGATTCTGGTGGAAGCCAGCCCAACGGCCACCCTTAAGGGTGTAGAGCAATCGGCCGTCGAGATAGAAGCCATCGGTAATATAATCCGAGAAATCCATCTCTGCCTTCACACCTGCGTTAAAGCCGACATAAGCATCAGATGAGTTGGCAGTACTGCGTGCCCACGAAAAGTTAAGTGCACCAGTAACACCCCAACGCAACTCCTGTGCAGAGGCTGTAGTGGCCACAACTATTGCTAACAAAGCAATGATAATTCGTTTCATAATCTTAAATGAGTTAATAATTCTAGAACAAAATTAACTTTTTTCTGCATAATAGCAAAATCTAAATGCGTTTAGACACCTTTACGACTAAAAAAATGCTTAATTATTCTTATCTTTGCCTTCAAGTACAAATATGAGGCAGTATGAACGAAAAAATATTTTTCGAATGGTCGAATGATACGATTATAACCACCATCGTGTTTACGGTTATAATTGTATTTTCGCTTCTCTACCTTTATTTGCAGTTCAAAAATACCGACTCACGCCTAACCAAATTCGGAGCTGTAGCCATAGCCCTGTTTTTGGTTATAGTTGATGTGCATCTAAACTCGATGATTCCCGTGTATGCGACATACACCGAGAGCGAGATACGCATCAAGCAGATCGTCGGAAGCAAGCGAATTGCATATTCCGACATACGCGAGATTGAGGCGATAGACACGAAGGTAATCAGCCGCTCAACACGCCGAATGGCTAGCGGCGGAGCTGGAGGATATATCGGGTTATTCAACAACCGCACGCTCGGTAGCTACTATATGCTTGCCACACGACGCAGCGACTTGGTACTGGTTACCACCGACACAGAGAAGGTTGTATTTAACTGCTCCAGACGCAACGACTTAGTTGATTATGTAAAAGAAAAAATATAGAACTATGACTCGAATTATTTCACCCTCGATGTTGTCGGCCGACTTCGGCAACCTCGAACGCGACACACAGATGATCGACCGCAGTGCGGCCGAGTGGGTACATATCGATGTGATGGATGGTGTGTTTGTACCCAACATCTCATTCGGTTTTCCCGTTATGAAGCCCATTCGCAACGCGACAAAAAAGGTGCTCGATGTACATTTGATGATTGTCGAGCCCGAGAAGTATGTGAAGCGTTTTGTGGAGGCTGGTGCCGACTACGTAACATTCCACTACGAGGCCACCAACGACATCGACGGCTGTATCAACTCTATTCACGAGGCTGGCGCAAAGGCTGGCATCTCGATTAAGCCCGCAACACCTACATCGGTGCTCAAGGATATTATCGCAAAGGTAGAGATGGTGCTTGTGATGAGCGTTGAGCCTGGCTTTGGAGGTCAGTCATTTATGCCCGCGTCGCTGGACAAGGTGCGCGAGCTGGTTGCTATGCGCGAGCAGATGGGTCTTGACTTTATCATCGAGATCGATGGCGGCATCTCATCGAAGAACGCAAGCGAGGTATTTGCCGCTGGCGCTGAGGCTATAGTGGCTGGTAGTGCTGTGTTCTGCGCACCCGACCCTGAGGCTGAGATTGTAAAGATGTTGGAGGCATAAGATGATTTCATTAGATAACTTAACAGTAAGCTACGGAGGCTGGACTCTGTTCGACGACATATCGTTCCTGATCAACGAGAAGGATCGCATAGGTCTTGTCGGCAAAAACGGAGCAGGTAAAACTACCCTGCTGCGTATCATTACGGGCGAGCAGCAGCCTACCGAGGGAGCTGTGACCATCAACGGCGAGTGTACCATTGGCTACCTGCCACAGCAGATGCGTGTAGCCGACACCACTACACTCAAGGCCGAAACCGAGAAGGCTTTTGATGAGGTACTCCGCCTAGAAGCTGAGATTGCTTCGCTCACGGCAGAGATTGCCACACGCGAAGATTACGAGTCGGAGGAGTATGAGTCGCTGTTGCACCGTCTAAATGATGCACAAGACCGTTACCACATATTGGGTGGCGATACGCGCGAGGCTGATATAGAAAAAACATTGCTCGGCTTGGGCTTTAAGCGCACTGACTTTGACCGCGCTACGAGCGAGTTCTCGGGTGGATGGCGTATGCGAATCGAGTTGGCGAAGTTGCTGCTGCGCCGACCCTCGATTTTCCTGCTCGACGAGCCTACCAACCACCTCGACATCGAGAGTATTCAGTGGTTGGAAGAATATCTGCGCAACTACAGTGGCGCTGTGCTGCTTATATCGCACGACCGCGCCTTTCTGGACAATGTAACAACCCGCACCGTAGAGCTTTCACTTGGACATATATACGATTATAAAGTACCCTATTCGAAGTTTGTTGAGCTTCGTGCTGAGCGTCGCGCTCAACAGATGGCAGCATATGAGAATCAGCAGAAACTAATCGAGAAGACAGAGGAATTTATCGAGAAGTTCCGCTACAAGCCCACCAAGAGTAATCAGGTGCAGTCGCGCATCAAGCAGTTGGAGCGCCTGGAGCGTATCGAGGTCGAGGAGGAGGATTTGGCCACACTCAATATCAAGTTCCCGCCCGCACCCCGCTCGGGTCAGATTGTAGCCGAGGTTAAGGAGGTCGGTAAGGCTTTTGGAGAGAAACGAATTTTCTCTGATTTCACATTCACTCTGGAGCGTGGGCAGAAGATTGCACTCGTAGGTCGTAACGGCGAGGGTAAGACTACTATGGCACGAATGCTTATAGGCGAGTTAGAGCAGACCGAGGGTACAATAAAGGTAGGTGCAAATGTAAATATAGGCTACTACGCACAGAATCAGGACGATTTGATGGATGGTGAGTTCACCGTATTCGACACTCTCGACCGCGTGGCTGTGGGTGACATCCGTACCCGACTGCGCGACATCTTGGGAGCATTCCTATTCCGAGGCGAGGATATCGACAAAAAGGTTAAGGTGCTATCGGGTGGCGAGCGAAGCCGCTTGGCTATGGCTCGTCTGATGCTTGAACCCTACAACCTGCTGGTGCTCGACGAGCCTACAAACCATATGGATATGCGCTCGAAGGATATTCTTAAGCGTGCTATACAGAAGTACGACGGCACGGTGGTGCTGGTATCGCACGACCGAGATTTCCTTGATGGCATAGTTGACAGAGTTTACGAGTTCCGCGACGGAGGCGTGCAGGAGTACTTGGGAGGTATTTATTACTTCCTCGAGAAGCGCAAAGTGGAGTCGTGGCAGGAGATTGAGCGCAGGGACACAACCACAACATCGACCGCCAAAGAGAGCTCAACAGGAAAACTCTCCTATCAGCAGCGCAAGGAGCAGGAGAAGTTGTTGCGCAAATTACGCAAAGCCGTTGAGACCA
>JAZQSN010000068.1:0-3102 GCA_045630065.1 Alistipes sp. | reverse complement strand
GACTACGGCGCTCCATCAGCAGTTGCAATTGTCGCTCTGTCTCCTCTATCTTTTGAGTCAGCTGGTCAATGCTTGGCATCTGCGCACCATCCTCTAATAGTTCTTTGATCTCTTCGAGCGTGAAACCTTGCCGTTGGAGTCTACGAATGGTGCCCAACCGCTGCATTTGCTCGACGTTGTAATAACGATAGCCTGTCCACTCGTCTACTTCGCAGGGAAATAGCAACCCTTTTTGTTCGTAGTGACGCAGAGTCTTAACTGTTACTTGCATCATCTTTGAGAACTCTCCGATTTTTAACTTTGTTAATTTACTCATAATCGTACGATTCATTTGCTGGCGAGTGCAAAGTTAATATATGACCTTAGGGACGAGTCAAGAGAAAAATGAAATATTTTCAGCATAAAATTAAAAATAGGCAATATTATATGTCGCACTTGTACTGGGTCCTATTTTAGACTACATAGAAGACTACACGCCAAAAATAAATTAGAGTTCAAACGATTTTACAAGCAAAGTCGTTTCACAATACAAAAGAATAATATCTTGTGTATAAACAAATTCGGCGGTAAAAATAAATCACCGCCGAAAAAGTGCAACTCGCTATTGAGTCATCTCTTTTTTTGTGAGGTTGGGGGGCTTGTGTGGTCATTGTTACGACAAGCGAACAAACAAATGAGCATACGAACAGAGAGTTGAAAGTGGAAAACACAAAACTCACAAACTGCCCTAAACGCTACAATCACGACCCTCCATAGCCCCGACTTTTAGAAGCTATCAGACCTACAAGTTACCCAATTTATAGTTTGTCTGACGAATAATCTCCATTGTCGACTCATCCTCCACGAAGATTGAGTTGAGCCCCTGCTGCTCCTGCGCGGGGTCACCAGTGTAGTCGTCACCCTTAGCCCAGTACTCGTGGTCCTCGACATTTGTCTCGGCATAACCGCCCCAGCTCCAGAAGTTGCAACCTGCAAAAACATCATTATCGTTGCGTGCCTTAACGATAAGGTCAAAGACAAAGGTGTAGTACAAGTCACGGCACGTCACGGGGCTTCCCTTATGGAAATCCATATTATCGCGAGGCATGCCAAACTCCTCAACAACAACGGGTTTACCAATCTTGCGACCAAGATCAAGGTGCATATTTATATACTCCTCAGTATTCTCGCACGACTGCTTCAAATCCTCACGCATTGCATCACCGCGCATCCACTTCCAGTTGTATGGCCATACATGGCAATTGACATACGAAATCTCATCGATAGCATGAATACGCTCGCACAAATCCATATCCCACTCGCAGCCATAGTATCCCTCCGAGCCAGTAGAAATCATGTGGTTGGGGTCGAGCGAGCGAATAAGCTTCGCACTTGTCTCAATCCACTCGGCAAAGGCCTCCTTATTATCAATCTCCTTGCTGCTGAATGCGCGTGGCTCGTTAGATATCTGCCATGAGAAAATTGCGGGGTCGTCGATATACTTTATGCCAGTGTAACGATTTGTGCGTGAGACGATATGGCGCACATGGTCATAGAAAATCTGCTTAGCACGCTCGTTACGCACAAACTCGCCAGCGAAAGTATTGTATGAAAACCATCCATCAACGCGTGGAACAAGCACAGGGGTGTTATTCGCCCATGCCACATACTGAGTATATCCACCACTCCATTCCCACGCATTGTTGAAGTAGAGCACCGCTGTCATATCGCGCTTGCCAAGCTCCATCATCAAATAGTCAAGACCTGCCAACACCTCATCATTATACTCACCAGGCTTAGGCTGAAGGTTAGGCTCAATCTTGCCAAGCAAGCCATTCTCACCCTCGCCACCCACAAGGATGCGGAGGTTGTCGATACCATTAGCCTCCATAAAGTCGAGCTCGCGGCAGAGACGCTCACGATTGCCACCCTCGCCCTCCGAGCCAAGTATTGCACCATACCAGAAGTTAGTACCCACGAAGTAGTAGGACTCGCCATTGCGGATGAACTGACCCTCCTTCACACTAATAAAATTGCTCTTTGCGTCGGCGTCAGCACTGCCCTTTGGGGCGCAACCCACAGCCAACATCACAGCCGCAACGATAGCGGCAAAACACACCTGCTGAAATCTCTTCATCGTATAAAAATTTTCGTAGTAATAAACGTTTACAAAAGTAGATAATTTTTTTGAAAAATTACTGCTTTTTACATTTGTAAAATTAGCGGATGTTGTGTACTTTTGTAGGGTGAAATTGCGTCATTATCACCGCATTGCAACAAAGAATTACCCAACGCATTAAATATCAACGTGTTATACATGCAATATAACAACAAAAAGCAGTTGGTGGGGGTGGTAGTTTAGCGCGGTTAACACTTTAGTGAACTGATAGAAAAATGAAGCGAATTATAGTATCGGGCGGAGGCACCGGCGGACACATCTATCCCGCAGTGGCAGTTGCCGAGGCTCTGAAGCGAAAATATGGCGAGGAGGTGGAGGTACTCTTCGTGGGTGCCGAGGGTAAGATGGAGATGGAGAAAGTCCCCGCCTTAGGCTACAAAATCAAGGGTCTACCAGTGGCAGGATTGCAGCGTAGACTAACACTCAAAAACCTTGCGCTACCATTCAAGGTGTTCGAAAGCGTGCGTCGCGCCAAGCGTATCATCCGTGACTTCGGTGCTGATGCTGTCGTTGGCTTTGGCGGCTACGCCTCAGCACCCGTGCTATGGGCAGCGCAACAGTTGGGCATACCAACGCTCATTCAGGAGCAGAACTCCTACGCAGGACTAACTAACAAGTTGCTCTCGAAGCGTGCCAAGCGCATCTGCGTATCATACGACAAGATGGAGCGATTCTTCCCTGCTGACCGCATCGTGATGACGGGAAACCCCTTGCGTGGTCGCTTCTCGGCTGATGGTGCCAACCGTGGTGAGGCACTCAGCTACTATGGCTTCAACGACACTATGCCCGTGGTATTGGTTGTCGGAGGCTCGCTCGGCACCCGCCCACTCAACGAGATGATGAAGGCATGGATAGTCACCCTCGGTGGTGAGGCTCCCGTGCAGGTTATCTGGCAGCCGGGTAAGTTCGACGAGCGCGAGATGCAGGAGTTCCTCGCGGCGCAC
>JAZQSN010000067.1:0-12491 GCA_045630065.1 Alistipes sp. | reverse complement strand
CTACTAACTTTTCAGTTGGTAGCCTATACTTTTGCTATATTTTTGCTATCTTTGCTTAACAAAAACAACAAGATTATGGAACAACAAATACGAAAACTTCTCTCAGGCATCGTGCATCCCGAGACTCAGCAGGATATCGTCGCAAGCGGTGTGGTGGAGCAGGTCACAGCCCGCGAGGATAAGATAACCGTCGTACTCTGCTTTCAGAAGGCTCGCGATCCCTTTGCCGTACGTATCCGCAACCTAGTGGAGCAGACCCTCAAGGATGCTTACCCTGCAGCCGATGGCAACATCACCGTAGTGATGAAGGAGGGCACACCCCGCCCGCCGCAGCCCAAGCGCGAGAGCACCACAGTCAAGGTGGGTAAGATTATCGCTGTAGCTTCGGGTAAGGGTGGCGTAGGTAAATCTACCGTTACGGCCAACCTTGCCCTCACGCTTCGCAATATGGGTTACCGTGTGGGCGTGCTGGATGCCGACATCTACGGCCCTTCGCAGCACAAGATGTTTGGCGTGGAGGATTATCTGCCCGATGCAGTGCAGGAGGATGGTAACGACTATATTGTGCCTGCCGTGAGTATGGATATTGAGCTGATGTCGATCGGTTTCTTCATCAACCCCAACGATGCGCTTATGTGGCGCGGAGCGATGGCGACCAACGCTCTGAAGCAGCTTTTGCATCAGACGATGTGGGGCGGTCTGGACTTCCTGTTGATTGATATGCCCCCGGGAACGGGAGATATTCACCTGACGATGATCTCGGAGATTAAGATGGATGGCGCCGTAATTGTCTCTACCCCTCAGCAGGTGGCCGTTGCCGATGTTGTGCGTGGTGTGGAGATGTTCCGCCACGAGCAGGTGGCAGTGCCCGTATTGGGAGTTGTTGAGAATATGGCGTGGTTCACACCCAAGGAGTTGCCCGACAACAAGTATTACATCTTCGGTCAGGGTGGTGCCAAGCGTTATGCCGAAGAGGCTGGCGTGCCATTCTTAGGCGAGATACCTCTGATTCAGACCATCATGGAGGGTGGCGAGTGCGGAACACCAACGGTTGAGACCGACACCGACGTGGAGCGCTACTACCGTCTTGTTGCCGAGCGTATGATATCGGAACTCTTCAAATAGAGTCCTTCTCTTAAATTAAATAGGCTGTTCCCCATTGGAGAACAGCCTATTTTTATGCTTAAGGTGATGCAGAGGCAAACGCCAAATCACTCTTTTATTTTAGACGCGTTTTACTTGAACAACAACTGACCGAATGTGTTCAGATAGTGACGCCAGTTGCTCCATGTGTGACCACCGCCATTGATATACATTGTGTGAGGCATATCCAAACGTGTGAGCATCTCGTCCATAACCTTTGTGCCAGGATAAGCGAAGTCAGCGTCACCGCAACCTACCCAGTACAATTTATAACCAGCCTTCTTGATACCCTGCAGTGCAGCTACAGCCTCCTCAGTGTCGCGCATACCGCAGCTCATCGGGCAGATGTAGTCAAACAAATCGGGATACAAACCAGTAACGGCAGTAGTGTGACCACCACCCATTGACAAACCTGCAACAGCACGTGAAGCCTTGTTAGCCTTTACGCGGAAGTGCTTCTCGATGTAAGGAACGATATCCTTTGCAAGTGAGTGTACGTAAGCATTAGCTACAGCCTGACCCTCCTTTACGGGGAGCTTCAAAGGTGAAGCAGCCTGCTGGTTGGGGTTACCGTTAGGCATAACGATAAGCATAGGAACTGCCAAACCCTTCTCGATGAGGTTGTCCATAATCTGGCAAGCGCGACCCATATTGCTCCAAGCATCCTCGTCGCCACCACCACCGTGCAATAGATAGAGTACGGGGTACTTTGTCTTTGCATTCTTGGGATCGTCATAACCGTAGGGAGTGTAAACATACATACGGCGGTTCAAACCCAATGAGGGGCTGTCGTACCATACCTTTGTAAGGTTACCACGCTGGTTAGCCTCGAAGTAGTTCTCAGTGAAGTCGCCAGGAACGATCAAGATGCTCAGGTAACGTGTACCGTCACGCTGCTGCATTACGTTGCTGGGGTCGTTTACTGCCACGCCGTCAACGATGAAGTTGTAGGTGTAGAGCTCGGGTGCGGGCATATCAATGGTGTACTCCCAAATGCCCTGAGCGTTGCGAGTCATATCGGCTGTGATGGGCACCTCACTCTCGCGACCGTTGTAGGTAACCTTCTGAGTAGGCATAAAACCACCGGTGATCTGCACGCGTGTAGCGTAAGAAGCAGCCAGACGGAAGGTAATCTTGCCATCCTTAAACTCGGGAGAAGCAGTGTTGCCTGTGCCAACGAAGTTTGCCAACTCCTGTGCGCCAAGGCTCAACGAGAGCATCAACGCAGCTGTAAAAAGTAAAAGTTTTTTCATAGTGTGATGTTTTAGGTTAGTAACACATATGTACAAATTTACTAAAAAAATGCACACTGCAATAGCATAATGTGCATTTTTCAATCAAAACGGATATATTTTTTCCTAAAGTTTCTGCAATTTAGCAAACTTTGCCAGCAGGGTCTTCTCTCCATATTGGCCAAAATCGACCACCACCTTGTGATCGGTTGCCATCATCTCGACTCTGCGCACTACGCCCACGCCAAACTTGGGATGCTCCACTCGGTCGCCCTCGGCATAGGGACAGGCGCCCAATGGTGTACTCGAAGCCGGGGTCGAACTAACACGCCTTAGGCCCTCGGTCGAACGCGTCTGCACGGGTGCCACCAACTTGGGGTCGGGCTGACGCTTTACGCCATCCTCGCTGCGCTTCTGCTGGAAACGCACGTCGAAACGACGACGCAACTCCTCGATGGCTGTGCGGCCGTCGCGACGCTCCTCGGTGCGCTGACGCGATGGCTGCGGGCCACCATAACCGCCACGCGAGAACGAACCCATACGGCCACCCAACCCTTCGGCCTCGGCAGCCTGTGGCGGACGGGCCGAAAGATCCTCGTCGCAATCGACATAGCGGGCATCTATCTCGCTTAGGAAACGGCTCGGCTGGCTGAACTCCATATTGCCCCACTTGAATCGCATATCGCAGTACGATAGTGTAGCCTCGGCCTTAGCACGTGTGAGTGCCACGTAGAACAATCGGCGCTCCTCCTCCAATCCGTCGGGGGTCTCCAGCGCGCGCTCCGAGGGGAAGAGTTTCTCCTCGCAGCCTACTATATAAATATATTTATACTCCAGACCCTTGGCCGAGTGAACAGTCATCAGCGTTATGCGCTCGTCGCCCTCCTCCTCTTTGTTGTCCATATCGGTCAGAAGCATAATGTTCTGCAGCCACTCCTCGACAGTCGGCACCTGTGTCTGCTCTCTCTCGCCGTTGCGAATCTCCGCCTCGCACTGCTCCGTGAAGAGCTGCATACCATTGAGCAACTCCTCGATGTTCTCCACGGCACTCGTCGCTTCGGGAGTGTTCTCGGTGCGGTACTGCGCCAAAATACCCGTGCGTGAGGCAAGCTCCAGACCAAAGTCGTAGAGCGACTTTTCAGCACGAGCCACCTGCAGCAAGCGAATGAGGTTTACAAACTCGTTTACCTTGCGGGCAATGGTCTTCTGCATATTGTCGCCCAGCGTGTCTGCCTCGGCAACCAGCGCATCCACAGCCTCCCACATCGACTGACCTCGCTCGGCGGCGAGCTGTGCAATGCGATTTACCGTAGTGTCGCCAATGCCTCGCAGAGGGTAGTTCACCACTCGCTTGAAGGCCTCGTCATCCTTGGGGTTTATCACCAGACGTATGTAGGCAAGCGTATCTTTAATCTCCTTGTGGTCGTAGAACGACGAGCCCTTGTAAATCTTGTAGGGCATAGCACGACGTCTGAGCGCCGTCTCCAGCGTAGCCGACTGGTTGTTTGTGCGGTAGAGGATAGCCACCTCGCCCCAGCCATCGCCCGTCTCACGCATACGGCTACGTATTGCGTCGGCAATCATATCGGCCTCCTCGCGGTCGGTATAACCGCGCAGGATGCGTATCTTGTCGCCTCGCTCGCCCTCCGAGAAACACTTCTTCTCCATACGGCGTGAGTTGTGCTCGATGACCGAGTTGGCGGCCTCGACTATGGTGCGTGTCGAACGGTAGTTCTGCTCGAGCTTGTAGGTCTGTGCTGCGGGGTAGTCGTTGCGGAACGAGAGTATGTTCTCAATCTTCGCACCGCGGAACGAGTAGATACTCTGCGCATCGTCGCCCACGACGCACACACGGCCGTGAAGTTGCGAGAGGCGGCGGATGATGATGTACTGCGCAAAGTTGGTATCCTGATACTCATCTACCAAGATATACTGAAACAACTCCTGATACTTGGCCAGCACATCGGGGCAGTCGCGTAGCAGAATGTTGGTCTGCAGCAGCAGGTCATCGAAGTCCATTGCTCCATTCTGCTTGCAACGGCGGCAATACTCCACATATACATCGCCAAAGTGGGGAATCTGCGCCTGACGGTCCTCGGCCGCATAGGTCGAGTTGGCCACATAGGCGGCGGGCGTCACCAGGCAGTTCTTGGCAAACGATATGCGAGAGAGCACACGTGCAGGCTTGTACTTGTCGTCCGCAAGGTTCATCTCCTTGCAGATGGTCTTCAGTAGGTTCTTGCAATCCGAAGGCTCGTAGATGGTGTAGCTGTCGGTAAAGCCTATGCGCTCGGCATTCTCGCGAAGGATACGCGAAAAGACAGAGTGGAATGTACCCATACGAATGTAGCGAGCCACGGAGCCCACCATCTGTTCGATGCGGGTACGCATCTGCTCGGCTGCCTTGTTGGTAAAGGTCAGTGCCAGAATCTGATGGGGTCTTACGCCCTGCTCCAGCATATATGCTATGCGCGAGGTCAAAACGCGTGTCTTGCCCGAGCCCGCACCCGCGATGATTAGCGAGGGGGTCTGGTAATTCACCACAGCGTCGTACTGCGCCTTATTTAGTCCTTGTAGTATCTTCGATTCCATACGACAAAGATAGAGCGTAAAATAGATAATTCAAAACCCGAGACATAATATTGTGTCAGATAAATTTTGTTTATTGAGTTCTATTTGTTATATTTGTAAAAAGCAGTCTGATTTGATTATTGTCATATGAGGGTATTTATATTATTGGCTATGCTCTATTGCGTAGCTTGTGAGTCAATTGCCCCTATATCTGGGCATACGGATAGAGTCGTTGATATCTATCCCGATTATCGTGATATTACCATTCCTGGCAACATAGCTCCGCTGAACTTCAACGTTATGGCTGAAGGCGATTTTGCTCTGCTCATCGAGGGCGCAGGCTCTCAGATTGAGTTGCGTGCTCGTGATGGATGGTTTAATATACCATCGAAAAAGTGGCAGCAACTCCTCGCCCAGAATATATCGCAGGCACTCAAATTCACCATTCTTGAGAAGCAGAGTGGCGAGTGGGTGGCAACGACTCCTTTCTATGTGAACGTGCGTGAGGAGATAGACCCCTATTTGGCCTATCGACTTTTGGTGCCGGGCGAGCAGTGGCACCAGATGGGTATTTATCAGCGCGATCTTACCACTTTCGAGCAGAGCCCGATATATGAGAACTATCTGACCAACTACAATTGCGTGAACTGCCATACATTCCCCTCTCGCAACCCCGACAAGATGATTTTCCATATGCGAGCCAAGGAGGCCAACGGAACAGCCCTTATCGAGAATGGCAAAGTGCAGAAGTTTAACACCAAGACCCAGGAGATGCTTTCCAACCTGGTCTACTCGTATTGGCATCCCGATGGTCGCTATTTGGCGGCTTCGACAAATACTATCTACCAGAGTTATTTCTACCATAGTGCCGACCGAATGGAGGTCTACGACACCGCTTCGGATGTTGTTGTGTGGGATACCGAGCGAGGTGTTGTAATCGATAACGAGATACTCTCCTCTCCTTCGGCGATGGAGACCTTCCCCAGCTTCTCGCCCGATGGACGTCGTATGTACTATTGTGTGGCCGAGAATGTAGAACTCATCGAGCTCAATATCGATAAGTTGCGATACTCACTCTGCGCGGTGGATTTCGATCCCGCTACGGGACGTGTGGGCGATAAGGTCGATACACTCTACAACGCGCGTGTCGATGGCCGCAGTGTGTCGATGCCACGCATCTCGCCCGATGGCAAACATCTGGTGGTCAATATTATGAAATGGGGCAATTTCTCAACCTATCATAGCGACGCCGATCTCTACTCAATCGATCTTGCCTCGGGCCATATGCAGGCAATCGAGTCAATCAACAGCCCTGAATCCGAGGGTAGCCACTCGTGGAGCAGCAATAGCCGCTGGATGGTCTTCAGCTCGCGTCGCGAGGATGGACTATTCACTCAGCCCCACTTCACCTATGTCGATGAGGAGGGCAATTTCCACAAGCCTTTCGTGTTGCCACAACACAACCCGCTTGAGTTTTATCGCGATAATGTCTATGCCTACAACCTGCCCGAGCTGATTACGGGCAAGGTAGAGGTAAAACCTCGAGATATTGCCGACGAGATGGCTTCCGAGGGCCAGACGCTTAAATATGAGGCGATACCATAGTATCTCCTTCTACCACAAAAAAGAGTGCCGACACCTTGCCGACACTCTTTTTTATTGTTGTGATAATTGCTCAATCGCTCCTGTGCGATGCGTAATTTAGCTATCGTCTTGGTGCGGGGTTCTCGTGCTGGCGTACAAAACGGAGCAACAGAGCGTAGGCAGGGTCGCACATATTGTGACCGTAGCCGTCGAGCTCGTAGAGCGTTGCGTCGGGGTGCTTGACCAGTTTGAAGACACGCATCATATAGGCGTTCTCCTCGTAACGGCCGAGCATCTCCATCTCACGGTCGCCGGTAATCATCAGGAAGGGAGCCGAGTCGGCACGCACGTGATAGAGGGGTGCGAGCTCATCCACTACGGGCTGTGTGTTGGCTATGCCACGTGAGCGGCGCTCCTCGAAGTGGGTGATGGCCTGACCGCTGAAGGGGATGATACCCGCCAAAGAGTTGGCATCGATACCATAGCGCTCCAGACGAGCCTTCTCCAGACCTACCATACTCACCAGATAACCACCAGCCGAGTGGCCCGAGATATAAATCTTCTTGCTGCTGCCGCCATACTTCTCGATGTTCTTGAATACCCACGCTACGGCCGCCGCTGCGTCGTCGACACACTGCGTAACCTTCACATTGGGTGAGAAGCGGTAGCCTACGCCCACCACTACATACTGTCCGTTGAGCAGCGCCTGCGGAATCTCTCGCTTGCCACCTGTGAGGCCTCCGCCGTGAAACCACACAATAACGGGGGCGTCGCTTACGCCTTCGGGTGTTGCGATGTCCATACGACACATAGTCGATGAGTAGTCGTCGTCCGAGCGATAGACGATGTCGCGACTGTACTTGTACTCAGCTGCACTGAGCGCTGTGGCAAACACGGTGGCCACTAAAAATAGAAAAAATCGTTTCATAGTGTTATGCTTTTTTTATGGTTTTCAGGAATTTGTCGTTGCTCTCCCATAGCGGAGCCGTGGCAAAGTAGAGCTCACGGGCCTCGGTGCGGGGCGAGGGACGCTCAGCGCGGCTGTCGGCCAGATACTCCTCGTCTAACGGATGCTCGTCGGCAAGGAACTCCTCCATCCATACCTTGTGGCGTGTGCGCAGGGTGTGCAGGGCGTCGCGGTCGATGCCTCCCGTACGGCGATACTCGGCCCAGAGTGTGAGCAGATGATACTCGGGTGACTTTGACGATATGCTGAAGAGCATCTCCTCCCAGCAGTCGTAATCCTCCAGCGCCACATAGCAAAAGGCCAGCGGTACGCTTGCGCTCATATGGTCCTCCTCGTCAACCGAGAGCAAAACCTCCCATAGTGCTGTGGCGGTCTCCACCTCGCCTATGAGCAGTTGGTCGGCCGCCGCTACATATATCAGCTCGATGGCCGCACGTGTGGCTCTATCCTCCCAGTCAAGGAATATATCCTCCTCGCCAATCTTGTCGAGTAGAGCCTGCACCGCATCGAAGCGCATCTGCGCAGCCTCGGGCCACGACTCGGCCTCGAGCTGGCGTGAGCGCTGCAATGTATCGTTCAATCCTCCCACTCGCCACAGGCCCGACGATGAGGGGTTAAGTGTTATTCGACTCATTTTAGTTCAATTTTTTTTGGGGTTTTCAGTATCTTCCTCCACATAATCGCCGTAAGCAAGGCGGTGGTCGCACAACTGAATATGTAGGCCAACGAGCGGTTCTCAATTCCGAGGAACTGGTCGGATACGAAGACAAACGTTGTGCATATAAATGTCATAAACACAGCCGCAGGCAGTGCCACCCATATATTGCGGTCACGCTCGCGTAGATAGACAACAATCATCCACAGCGTTACCACTGCCATAGCCTGATTGGTCCAGGCAAAGTAGCGCCATATGATATCGAAATCGATAAAGAGCAACATTCCGCCAATGGCAAATAGCGGCAGACTAATCAACAGTCGCTTGGCTATGGTGCGCTGTTCGATGTGTAATATGTCGGCCACAATTAGGCGTGCCGAGCGGAAGGCCGTGTCGCCCGAGGTGATGGGTGCCGCCACCACGCCGAGCATTGCCAACAGACCACCTGCTATGCCGAGCGTAGTGGTCGAGATGGTGTTCACCGCCCACGCGGCGTTATTGCCGTGCTCGGCAAGAGCTGCTGCAAGCGAGTCGGGGCCGTGGAAGAAGGCCATACCGATAGCTGCCCAGATAATGGCGATGACAGATTCCGAGATCATTGCTCCGTAGAATACCACACGTCCCTCTCGCTCGTTGTTCATACAACGGGCCATAAGTGGCGACTGCGTAGCGTGGAAGCCCGATACGGCACCACACGCAATGGTGATAAAGAGAGTAGGTATGATGGGCATATTCTCGGCATTCGGGTGGAAATTGCGAAGCGTCGAGAGCGTCAAATCGGGAATAGTGTAATTACCGAAGAGCAATACACCCAGCAATCCCAGCGCCATAATGATAAGTGCTGCGCCGAAGAGGGGATACACCTTGCCGATAAGTTTATCTATGGGCAGCATTGTAGCGATGAAGTAGTAGAACAGAATAATGGCTATCCACCACCAGTAGGAGATTGTAGGCACCATCTCCACCATAATGCTTGCCGGCGAGCGCATAAATACCACTCCCACCAATATGAGCAGCACCATAGATATAACGCGCATAAGCTGCAACATTCCTCTACCCAGATAGCGGCCTACGACCTCGGGCAGACTCAGGCCGTCGTTTCGCAGCAGAATCACTCCCGACACATAGTCGTGCATTGCTCCCACGAAGATGCCTCCCAAAGTAATCCACAGAAAGGCCACAGGCCCGAAACAGGCACCCATAATAGCACCGAAGATGGGGCCTACGCCCGCAATATTGAGTAGCTGTATAAGGAAGGTGCGCCAGCGCGGCATAGGGATATAATCAACCCCATCGTAGAGTGCCACCGAGGGGACCGTTGCCTTCTCGTCAATTTGGCAAACACGGTCGAGATAGGCTCCATAGGTAAAGTAGGCAGCAACCAGAGCGGTCAGACAAATTAGGAATGTAATCATAGTGTTTTTCTTGTTTCGGTTAAATATGCAGTGTTTTTGGCTGTATATGCGAAAAAAATGCAACCCGTAGTGCAAATATATAAAAATAATTCTTTCCTTTTACAAAATAACGCATATCTTTGCATTTCACAATGGCGTCAAATTACATAAGCTAAAAATCATAAAATATAAACACTAACTTAAACGAAAGAGAAAGATGAAGAGAGTAATTTTATCGCTGCTTGCCCTGGTGACTATGGGTAGTGGTGTCGCTTTTGCGCAGAACAGCCTCTCGGCAGAACTTGCCTACAAGGTGAAGAACGAAGGCTTCGCAAAGTCGAAGGTTGAGGAGATGGCACAATTTATGACCGATGATATGGGTCCCCGTTTGGCTGCATCACAGCTCAAACTGCGTGCCGAGAAGATGGTCGTTGAGTATTTGAAGGAGATGGGTCTGTCGAATCCCCGTGTCGAGTACGCATTTGACTTTACAAAGGGCGGCTGGGACAACGAGATGAACTACGTGGCAATGACTGCCCCCTATTACACTAGCTTTGCTGGTAACCCCAAGGCGTGGTCAGGCAGCACCAACGGTCTTGTGAAGGGTGAGGTAGTACTCATCGAGGCTCAGACTGTAGCCGACCTCGACAAATATAAGGGTAAGCTCGCAGGCAAGATCGTGTTGATGCCCGTGACTCAGACCTACCAGATGAACTTCAATCCCCTAGCTACACGTTTTACCGAGGAGGAGTTGGAGGTTCTGGCACAGGATCCCCGTCCCACATCAAACAGCCGCATCCCCTCTATCAGCCGTGCAGCATCTATGGCATCGCGCGAGTTGCAGACCGCAATCACCAATATGCTCAAGGAGGAGAAGCCCGCAGCTATCATCAGCGGTGGCGGTACGTTTAACGTAGCTCCCTCACGCGGTGTATCATATAAGGTGGGCGATCCCGAGCCTATTTGCGAGGTCATGCTTCCCATCGAGGATCACGGCCGCATGGCTCGTATGATTGCCAAGGGCGAGAAGGTTGAGATGGAGCTCAACATCAAGAACACATTCACCAACAACCAGCGCATCAACAACGTGATCGCCGAGATTCCCGGTACCGACCCCAAGCTCAAGAACGAGATCGTACTTATCGGTGCTCACTTCGACTCTTGGCACGGTGGTACAGGTGGTGCTGACAACGCATCAGGTTGTATCGTGATGATGGAGGCTATGCGTATCATCAAGGCGCTCGGCATCCAGCCCAAGCGTACTATCCGCCTTGCATTGTGGGGTGGCGAGGAGCAGGGTCTCTATGGCTCACGCGGCTACGCTAACATCAACCTCTACGACTCGGCTAAGGGCAAGAAGCTCGACGGTTATGACGACTTCGCACTCTATTTGAATATGGATAACGGTTCAGGTCGCTTCCGCGGTATCTACCTCGAGGAGAACGATCAGGCTGTTCCCTTCTTCGAGGCTTGGAAGAAGCACATCGAGACTATCGGCTTCAAGACCCTCTCATTGCGCCGTACAGGTAGCACCGACCACGTAGTATTCAACGGTTTGGGTCTTCCCGCATACCAGTTCATCCAGGATGAGTTGGAGTATGGTCGTACTTACCACACCGTGATGGATACCTACGAGCGTCTGTCATTGGAGGATTTGAAGGTTGACGCAGTTATCGCTGCTTGGATTGCATTGAGCGCCGCTATGGATGAGGGTCGTATCCCCACCAAGCCCGGTCTGCCCGCACCTGCAGCATCGGGTCGTGCCTTCTAATTTAGAGATTAAGAGATTTTATGGCAACTATTCGACTTACCAAGGTGTTTTCGTTCGTGGCGGCACATTCGCTCGAGGGTTACGACGGTGCTTGTCGTGAGATTCACGGCCACTCGTATCGTCTGTTTGTGACCATCAAGGGTGAGCCCTCGACCGAGGAGTGCGACCCCAAGCAGGGTATGGTGATGGATTTCGGCCTGCTCAAGCGCATTGTCAATGAGCAGATCGTGTCGCAGTTCGACCACGCCTTCGTGGTGCGCCGCACCGAGCAGGGTCATCAGCTGCGTGCTATGCTCGATGGCATCTACTCCAACATTGTGATGGTCGATTACCAGCCTACCTGCGAGAATATGCTCTCGGACTTTGCCCTGCGTCTTTTGGAGGCACTGCCCGACGAGGTTGAGCTCTACTCGTTGCGTCTGCACGAGACGGCATCGTCGTATGCCGAGTGGTATGCTTCGGATAACTTGTAGTTGCCAAGAGCCTATATTTTGATTTTACCTCCACACCGCACCTTTTGGGCGGAGTGGTGAGCAATGATTTATACCAAAGAGGGTGCTAACAATTTCGGTTAGTCACCCTCGTTTGGTAGTTACCGTTTTTGTGGAGCTGTATGCTGCACACAACCTAATTCATCGCAAAGAGTATGAAACGCCTGTTCTTGATTGACGCTTATGCGCTCGTTTTCAAATACTATTACGCCTTCTATGGCCGCCCGATGCGCAATCGTCACGGAATGAACACCTCGGTGCTCTACGGCTTTACCAAGTTTCTGCGCGACATACAGAAGCGCGAGAAGCCCGACCTGTTGGGTGTAGCACTCGATCCCAAGGGTGGCTGCTTCCGTCGTGAACTCTTCCCCGAGTATAAGGCCAACCGCCCCGAGACCCCTGAGGATATCATCGCCTCGGTGCCCTACCTGCGTCGTCTGTTGCAGGCTATGCGCATACCCATCTATGAGATCGAGGGCTATGAGGCCGACGATGTGATCGGTACTTTGGCTCACAAGGCCTCGGCCGAGGGCTACGATGTCTATATGGTCACTCCCGACAAGGATTACGGTCAGTTGGTAGGTCCTCGTCGCCACCTCTATAAGCAGAAGGGCGACGATATAGAGATTATCCGTACGGAGGATATATGCGCCAAGTATGGCATTGCGGACCCTGTGCTGGTG
>JAZQSN010000066.1:0-3638 GCA_045630065.1 Alistipes sp. | reverse complement strand
ACGCTGCTGCTGACCACCAGAGAGTTGCTGTGGGAAGTGACCCGCACGGTGCGAGATATTCATACGGTCGAGCATCTTCTGCACACGCTCCTTACGCTCCGAGGCTTTCACGCCCATATAGATAAGTGGCAACTCGACATTTTCGGCTACCGACAACTCGTCGATAAGGTTGAACGACTGGAATACGAAGCCGATGTTGCCCTTGCGGAATGCGGTGCGGTCCTTCTCTTTGAGTCCGCCCACCTCTTGACCGAGCAGGCTATATGAGCCGCCTGTTGGGTTGTCCAAAAGACCCAAGATGTTGAGGAGCGTTGATTTACCGCAACCCGAAGGTCCCATTACGGCGACAAACTCGCCCTCCTTAACCTCGAACGATACACCGTTTAGAGCAACTGTCTCGATCTCCTCGGTGAAAAAACTCTTCTGTAAATTTTCTACTTTTAACATAGCTGTAATTGTTTATTTTGTTTGTAAATTGTTTTTCTGTTTGTAGGGAGTTTAGGAAATTTAAGGAGCTTAATGAGATTAGGGACTTTCGCTAAACACCCTAAATTCTCTAATTTCCCTAATCTCTCTATCTTGTTATCGACTCGGTTGGATTCTCCGTTGCAGCCTTTGCCGAGCGCAGGGTTACCGTTACGACCGTGATTAGCAGGATAACTTCCACCGCCAAGGCATATACCCACCACGACATCGGTGTGCGATAGACATACTGCTGCATCCATTGGTCGATGATGTAATAACTCACGGGTATTGCCACTGCCGAGCAAGCGGCGACAATGTAGAGATACTTGCGGTTGAACATTCTCAATATTCCGCCCACCGACGCTCCGTGAACTCTGCGGATGCCAATCTCTCGGCGACGGTACTGCGTCTCGAAGAGCACCAAGCCAAAAACTCCGATAATCGAAATCACAATCGAGAGGAACGAGAACAAGGTAACGAGTGTCGAGAGCTTATCCTCGCGCTGGTACACCATTTCCAACTCATTGTCGAAGAATTTCACATTGATTTTCTCAGGGTCGATATTGGGTTCGAGTTCCATCACGGTGTCAACTATGAACTCTTTGACTTTGGTAATGTCTGCCCCCGCCACCGTGCGGATATAGGCAATGCGTGGTAGATCCCAAGCATATTTACCGAAAACGAGGAACGCATAGGGAGAGATGTTGTATTGTGCCGACTGGAAATCGAAATCTTCGCAAATGCCGACAACAGGAGTTAGTCTGCCATCAATATGTCCTAATATGGATGTTTCTGTGTTGATATTTAGGTTTTTGGCTGCCGTTTGATTGAATATCAATGCACCCGTTTCGCTCTGCTCGTCGGTTGTTGTAAAGTTGCGTCCCTCGACAATCTGAATACCCATAACATCAAGGAAGTTCCACGATACGGCATATACATTAAACACCTCGCTCTCACCGTTTTCGATGGGTCGTGTCCACTGCATCCGCGAGTTGGTGAACTCACCACGCCCCCAAGCTATGGCTTTGATTTGAGGATTTTGATATAGCTTATCCATAAGAGCATCGCGTTTGGTATAATCAGATTCAAAGCTCCAAGCGCCATTCACAGCCTCGTAGGGTATTGTGGCGACCAATAAATTCTCTTTGTCGAAACCCATATCGCGCGAAAGCATATATTGGTGCTGACGATAGATAAAGAATGAGCAAATAATTAGCGCAATGGAGATGGTATATTGCACTCCCACAAGAGCATACCGCAAGATGCGACCTGAGCGTGAGGCTGCAAAGTCACCCTTTGTAACAAACGCCGGAGAGAACTTGGTGATATACCAAGCCGGATAGAGAGATACAAGGACTCCGAAGAGAAGAGTGCCTATAACCATAGCACCCGCAACCATCCAATTCTCGTTAAACGCCACTGAGGTTGAGATATAGTTTGCTAACCAAGTATCAGCGAAGATAACGACTATGCCTGCTGCTACCAAAAGCGAAACAAGGATAAGTCCAACTGTCTCGAATAAGAAGTTTAGACGCAGTTTCGATGTTGGTGCACCAAATATTTTGTAGTTGTTCACAGCACGGATTCGGCTTGGAATCAGCGCGAAGAAGAAGTTTACAAAGTTGATAAACGAGATAACGAGAATCAACACTGCAATAGCTATCAGTGTATAGGTCGTTGTGCGGCTGCCGTGATAGTACTCTGCCTCTGTATCATCGGCAAAGTAGAGATCGGCAATAGGGGTCAATCGTGGCGCTACCAAATCAATCTCCTTTGCAATATCCTCATCCGAAAGACCGCGTTTGCGACAATAATCCACAAGGGTTTCTTTCATCTTGGCAGCCACCTTCGTAGGCGATGCGTCTTCGTGCAGCAAAACATAATATGGTGTGTTCCAGTTGGATGCATCCTGCGGCCCAGCCTCTGGCATAAGAATATATCCCTCGCCCATAGCCATAGTGGATGGTTTTGGGAAATCGCGATAGATGCCGGAAATGGTGCGTTGCGCTTTATTTTCAGCACCACGCCCATAATTTATGCGGTCGCCAACCTTTAAGTTGTAACGATTGGCAACGGTCTCCGAGATAATCATACCGTAGTAGGTCTTGAACTCGTCATCAATACCACCCTCGATAAACTCAAATGGGAAGACTGCCAATGCTTCGAGTTCCGCACCTGCAATTTTAATTGTGAAGTTCTCGATAGTCGAATTACGCTTTACGGAGTACTCATCTTGATATTGTGAGTTGAAGACCATATCCATAGAGCCTGCTGTTACAATTTCGGGACAAGCGGCACTAATTTCGTCGGGCAACTGACGATTCCAATTGCAGTCCCAAGTGCCGTCACCAGACCACGATGGATATTCAAGGCGATAGATACGCTCCGAGTTCTTGATGACACGGTTATACGATAGGTCAAACTTTACCTGCACGGCGATAAGATATACCGCTGCAAAGGCCACTGCCATACCCACAATGTTCAGCACCGACGATGTGGTGTAACGGCGAAGCAGGGTTAGAAAATTACGAATATACATAAGTCAAATTTTATTTGTTCAAAATCAAAACTTCATTCTCTCCGAAATTGTCGTACGACGAAGTTATAACTTTTTCGCCGGGTTGAAGGCCCTCAATAACCTCATAATACTGCGGGTTCTGGCGACCGATGCGAATCTCTCGGCGGTAGGCTTTCTCGCCCGAAGCATCGACAACATAGATCCAACGACCGCCCGTCGCCTGATAGAACGAGCTACGAGGTATCAGAATTGCCTCGGCAGCCTCGCCCAACTGCAAGTTGAGGTAGTAGGTCTGACCGCTACGGATATTCTCGGGTGCAGCACCGCTGAAACGGAAGTCCGCCTTGAACTGACCATTTCTAACTTCTGGATATACCTTGCGGAGCTGCATCTCGTACTCTGCGCCCTGACGCTCAAACGATGCC
Source organism: Alistipes sp. (assembly GCA_045630065.1). GTDB lineage: Bacteria > Bacteroidota > Bacteroidia > Bacteroidales > Rikenellaceae > Alistipes. The sequence continues at coordinate 230 of JAZQSN010000066.1, read as the reverse complement.
ACAAGGCCCGTTGTAACGCGGTCGATATAGTGCTCATCAACCTGCGCCTGCACCTTGTAGGTCGTTAGGTCGTTCACCTGACCGATATTTGCACCCTGCTGCAACGACTGACCGAGCACGACATCCAACATACCCACCTCGCCATCAATCGGTGCCTTCACCTTGAGGTTATCGACTCTCTGGCGGATAAGCTCCATATTGAGCTGCATCGAGCGGAGGCTCTCCTCCAT
>JAZQSN010000065.1:0-3179 GCA_045630065.1 Alistipes sp. | reverse complement strand
CCCATTGGGAAAGCGTGTGCGCGAGCAGTTGCTTCCGCTTATCGAGCAAAATAGTTGTGTCGTGCTCGACTTTACGGGCGTAAATGTGGTTAGCAATTCGTTTGCCGATGAGTGTATTGCCAAGCTATTGCTCGAAATGCCGCTTGTCGAGTTACGAAGCCGTACCACATTCAAGGGGCTGAATCCCATTGCTAACGATAGTGTGCTGACTGCACTTCGCCGCAGACATTTGACCATCAAGAATTAAATCCGCATATACTGGTGGGTTTACGACCCTTTATGTTCCGCTTGCAGGCTACTCTGTCAAGCGGAATTTTGTTTTTAGAAAGAAATCCGAAGGATATGAAACCATTAGTCAAACATTTCAGCAATACTGTACAATTGTATTTTTGCACATAAATAACCTCCCAAAAGTCAAAATAAAAAAAACTTTTGGGAGTATTTTTGTGCATGTATGCTATTATTGTTTATGCTCGAATATCCCACTTCGGGTGAGCGGAGTCCTCGGCGGTTAATGCTTCGGCAAGCGAGAGTCCTAATGCCTTGGCTATACCCTCGCCATACGAAGGGTCGGCACGGTGGCAGTTGCGGATATGTCGCTGTTTGATAAAGTGTTCCGCATCGCCCATTGCGCGTGCAGTATTCTCGCAAGTCGCCTTTTGGTCTTCGGCAGACATCAATCGCCACAGCTTGCCCGGCTGTGTGTAATAGTCGCTATCGAGTTCGCTCTCGTCGTAGTTATAGACCTCGCCCGAAACAGCCAAAGGAGGCTCTTTCAGCGCTGGCGAATCCTGCCACTCTCCATAGCTATTTGGCTCGTAGCCTATCGTGCGTCCAGCGTTATCGTCGGTGCGCATCTGACCGTCGCGATGGTAAGAGTGGAACGGGCAACGAGGACGATTTACGGGTATCTGGTGGTGGTTCACGCCCAAGCGGTAGCGTTGCGCATCGCCATACGAAAAGAGGCGTCCCTGCAACATCTTATCGGGCGAAAAGCCGATACCGTCGATGATGTTCATCGGGTTGAATGCCGCCTGCTCGGTCTCGGCAAAGAAGTTTTCGGGGTTACGGTTGAGCTCCAAGATGCCGACATCGTGCAGCGGGAAATCACCGTGATACCACACCTTCGTAAGATCAAAGGGGTTGATGTGATACTCCTTCGCCTGCTCCTCGGTCATCAGCTGCACCTGCATCTGCCAATGAGGAAAATCACCCCTCTCAATTGCCTCGAAAAGGTCGCGCTGATGCGACTCTCTATCCTTGGCAATCACAGCTTCTGCCTCGGTATCAGTCATATTCTTAATGCCCTGCAATGTGCGTAGGTGGAACTTTACCCAAGTGCGGCGGTTGTTGGCGTCGATAAAGCTATATGTGTGACTACCAAAACCGTGCATATGGCGGAAGGAGTAGGGAATGCCTCGTGGCGACATCGTAATTGTTACCTGATGCAGAGCCTCAGGCAAGAGTGTCCAGAAGTCCCAGTTGCTATTTGCCGAGCGCATACCCGTGCGAGGGTCGCGCTTGATGGCGTGGTTGAGGTCGGGGAACTTTAGCGGGTCACGCAGGAAGAAAACGGGCGTGTTGTTGCCTACCAAATCCCAGTTGCCGGTGTCGGTATAAAACTTCATCGCAAAGCCACGAATATCACGCTCTGCATCGGCTGCACCACGCTCGCCGGCAACGGTCGAGAAGCGGACAAAGCAAGGTGTTTGCTTGCCCACCTCGGCAAAGATTGAGGCGCGGGTGTACTCTGTGATATCGTGTGTTACGGTGAATGTGCCATACGCTCCCGAGCCTTTGGCGTGCATACGCCTTTCGGGGATAACCTCACGGTCGAAGTGGGCGAGTTTCTCAATAAGCCACGGGTCTTGCATCGTCACAGGGCCTCGCACGCCTGCGGTTTGTGTGTTCTGGTTGTCGGCAATGGGGCGACCATTTTCGGCTGTCAAGTGTTTTTTGTTGTTCTGTTTCATAGCGGAAATTTTTGTAACTCATACCTATATTCCGAAAATTGTGCCAATAATTATTAACTTTGCAGAAGAAAGCGAAAGTTTATGGTTGAACATTATAATATTATGGAGATATGAGCAGATATAAAGATAGTCAGTATTTACGCCAGGAGGAATTGATAAAGACCTCTCCAAATATCTTCTCGGGAGATAAGGGAAATGGATTTTTTATGGGGAAACCCAGACCATTTGTTCTTCGTAATGGAGTTAATAATATTTATGAGCCTATACGTGATAAGGTTATTGGCTATTTTAAGGATAACGGAATCTCGTGGTGGGGAGGAAGTCAACCATCTGGACATACATTATCATCTCAAATAGCTTGTCTCAATCATCTTTTTTCTATAAGGGATGATAAAGAGTCTGTGCTTGCTATGCTTAATGGCGTAAGGGATGAATTTGAGGATGTTCTTCCTATTTCTTGTGATGCTGAACCCCAATATATAGGGTTTGAAGTTGTGTCAACTAAAGATCATTTGAATGAGAAGACATCTACACGAGGATCAAATTGCACTTCTGTGGACGCTTTTATATATGCGGTACATAAAGAGGATAAGAAGAGATGGCTTATACCTATTGAATGGAAATATACGGAGTGTTATTCTAATCAGGATAAATCCAATGAAGATAGGATAGGCGAGGAAAAGGGAAGTAATGGCAAGGGGCGTGAACGCGTGATGAGATATTCTGCGCTGACTGACAGTTCTACTCAGTTAAAGAGTTTAAATTGCTACTATGGCTCGATATACTATCAAGAGCCATTTTATCAGTTGATGCGACAAACTCTATGGGCAGAGAATATTGTTAAACACCGCGATGATGAAATTATAAAGGCTGATGAGTATCTTCATATTCATATAATACCACAGGGGAATAAGGACCTTCTCGACAAGAAATATAGTGTATCGGGCAAAGGAATGGAAGAGACGTGGAGAGGTATGCTTAATGACCAAAGTAAATATGTTATAGTTGATCCTCAAAGGCTATTCACTCCAATTGCACACAAATACCCAGAGTTGGTGTCGTACCTTAACCAGAGATATTGGTAACATATTATATATCTTAAAGTATAGTTTTTAGGCAAATAATATTATGATAAAGCACCTTCTACTCCCATTGGTTTGGTGGCGATGATAACAATATGGAGATAACCGAAAAACTACATACAAC
>JAZQSN010000064.1:0-1799 GCA_045630065.1 Alistipes sp. | reverse complement strand
ATCCACATACAATCCCGCACCAATACCCATTGCTACACCGTGACCGAGACGACCACCGTGTACGGTACTGAAACCAATATTGCTGCCACCACTAAGCAATGCCCCGCCATTGAGCTCTACATTGCCCCAATATCCAGGCTTAAAATAGCTGTACTTTGTCTTCTGAGCCTCTGCACTATAAGCGCCAGCGAATAGCGCAATAATAAGGATTACTAAACTCTTTTTCATACTCTGTTTTGTTAGTTTATTATTGTTAAATTTTTTCTGCCTACAAATTTACCCCCTCCCCCACTAATTTTCCAAATTTTCGAATAGGAAAGTGTGTATTGGCGTGTAAGAAATTGAAGAACAGAGGTTAATTTTAGGCTTGCGCAGCTCCGAGGAGCGGAGTTTACTTGTGCGTAAATGAGCATCCGAGGAGCAAGCGTAACGACAAAGTAGCCCTGTTCTTCGATTTCTTTTAGTTACTCTTCACAACATCGGCAGGATTCTCGGTGGCAGCCTTCCACGAGCGGATGGTTACAAGACCGACCGTAACGGCGAGGACAACGACGAGGGCTACGATATAGAGCCACCAGGGCTGTGCGATGCGGTTGGCGAACTGCTCCAACCAGCGCGAGGTGATATACCACGCCACAGGTGCTGCCACCACGAAACAGCCAAGCACAATCCACACATATCGCAAGTTGAGCATACCAATCATCTGGCGTGTCGTTGCGCCATAGACCTTGCGAACGGCGATCTCCGAACGGCGGTGCTGCGTCTCGAACATCACAATACCGAATACTCCCATCAATGCAATAACGATAGCCAGCACGGCGAACAGGCCAATCAGCACCATATCCTTTTTAGTTTGCTCATAGAGGCTTTCAACCCACTCTTCTAGGAAGTAAAGTTCAGCCTCGTCAGCAGCAGGTGCAAGTTCCTTTGTGAGTTTAGCCACATAGTCGGCAAAGGCTTCAACATCAGCTCCCGCACGCAGACGGATGTAGTAATAACACAAATCACTTTTGTTGTTGCAGTAGAATGCGTGGTGATCATCATTAACACTTAACGATGTTAGGCGCACATCTTTAATCACACCCACGACATCAAAGCCATCCGGGAAATGATAGCCGACAGGAATGCCTATCTCACGATTTAATGACTTCATAATAATCATCTCTCCTCGTTCGCCTGACGAAGGGGTAAGGCCAACACCCTCAACCACCTCAAAGCCAAAGAAGTCAAGGAAGTTCCAGCGCACGGGATTAGACTTAAGCTGATAGTTCTTGTCCTGATAGGCTCGCCCCCAAGTCTGATTATTCCTGAAGAGGTTTGCCCAAGAGGCAGTTACGTCCTCAGTGTCTGGGTGCTGTTGCAGACGCTCGATTACCGTCTCTGAACGATCTCGCAAATCCCACGAAGCGAAGGTTACAATATTTGAGCGGTCAAAGCCCAAATCGTAGTTAATCATATAACGGTACTGCAAGAAGAATACGGCAGTTACAATAATCAAAATCATCGCTACGGTAAACTGTGCACCCACCATCACCGAGCGCAAACGACGACCAGTCGCCGACTGTGCAAAACCACCCTTAACACCCAACGAAGCATTAAAACGAGTGATGTAGAATGCAGGGTACATTGCCGCCACAACAGCCAACAGCACCATCAGCGCGACCATCATAATAATAACTGCGATATTATCTCCAAGAGCCAGCGAGCAGATAGAATAGTTGGTGATAAAGCTATCTTGAATTACAATCATCAGGTAGAATGTCAGAGCCATCGAGATAAGCACCAATCCGATAGCCTCA
>JAZQSN010000063.1:0-10300 GCA_045630065.1 Alistipes sp. | reverse complement strand
GGTTACATACGCGTTACGCACCCGTGCGCCGGTCGCCGGCAAATGAAGCAAGCTTCATTCCCGCTGCCCCTCGACTTGCATGTGTTAGGCCTGCCGCTAGCGTTCATCCTGAGCCAGGATCAAACTCTCCATTGTAAAAATTTTATAATGTATCGTTAGAGTCCTGACTACTTCTTTTCCTTTTAAAGGAATTGACAGATAAAATACTACATTTTCTCTCAATTAGAATAACCAGTAAATCAAAGAACCGTTTGAAAAACCACTCCTCATTTGAAGTGGAAAGCGGTTGCGAAGGTAAAACCTTTTTTCGTAACCACCAAATTTTTCAAGAACTTTTTGCAAACTTTTTTTAACTTCTTTTTCGAAACAACTTGAAATCTTTCGATTCGCAACTATTTGCTTCGCTTTGTAAGAACTTATTTCCTGATTGCGGATGCAAAGGTAGGCATAAATTTTACACCTGCAAACTTTTTCAACTATTTTTTTCTTATTTTTTACGAATTAGCCGAAAATGGCATTTATACCTATATTTATTATATATAGAGAGAAAGCCCTAAACGCCCATTTTTGCCGCAAAACCCCGTCTGAGAGCGTTAGCAAGGGCATAAAGCGGGACGCAAGTTTTGAGATTAGGCAGCGAAGTATTAACTTTACATAAATCTCGCCTTGCGGTTTTTGAAAACACGCTATGCGAAATTACGCCTTATTGCCAGGCGCGAGAGTTTACTCACCTCTGCAAATTTGCGGTTGGTCGCAACAATATAGAGTAGCAACCCAGCCACGCAGCACCATAAGAAAAGCAATTGGCGAGGCGAGAGCGAAGGCTTTTTGCTCATTATTCGCGCGACGGCATTCAGATTTATGCTTTTTTACTATATTTGCAACAAAATAACGACTAATGAAGCTAAAGGACATAACTATTCTCATTGCCGTGCTTGTGGTGCTTGACCAGATCCTCAAGCTATGGATTAAAACAACGATGACTCTTGACCAGAGCATCGAGATTTTGCCCTGGTTCCACCTTCACTTCGTGGAGAACAACGGCGCAGCATTCGGTATGCAGCTCAACACATCGGGCGCAATCGACTGGGGTAAGCTCCTGCTCAGCCTCTTTCGCATGGTGATGATTGGATTTTTGGGTTACTATATTCACTACCTCAACCGCCCCGAGCGCAAGGCGCCGCGTGGTGTGATTGTGGGCTTGGCACTGATTTTGGCCGGCGCGGTGGGTAATCTCATCGATTCGATGTTCTACGGAATGATATTCACGGCTTCGACGCCGCTCACCGTTGCTACATTCGGCGAGGGTTACAGCACATTCCTGATGGGTAAGGTGGTCGATATGTTCTACTTCCCGCTCTTCCAGTGGAATAGCGTGCCCGACTGGTTGTCGTTCCTTGTAGACTACAATAACTACTTCTTCGGAGCGATATTCAACCTGGCCGACGCATACATCTCGGTGGCGGTGGTATATCTGCTGCTCTTCCATTACAAGTTTTTCCAGGAGGAGTAAATCACGCGACAACGACTGATACACAACCCCATAAGTCCCCGTCGAGGTGTCGGCGTGAGGTAGTAAGAAAAAAAAGTTTGGCAAAAGTGTTGCGAAATAAAAAAAAGTAGTACCTTTGTCATCCGAAACGATGCCCAGATGGTGAAATGGTAGACACGCTCGTTTCAGGTGCGAGTGCTTCACGGCATGTAGGTTCGAGTCCTATTCTGGGCACAAAAAAAAGAGAGGAATATTCCTCTCTTTTTTTTATACCCATTGGGCAACCATATAGACAAACCCTCCAAACCTCCCTTTGATAAGGGAGGCTATAAATTCATTTACTCCACAAGAAATCTCTTCTTGTAAACCTCCCTTTTTTTATGCCCATTGGGCAACCATACACCCGAGATAAAATCTTTTAATCATTTTGGGACGAAAAATTTTGGAGAATAGAATATATCGGCTATCTTTGTATCGGCTGTCGATACAACGGCAGGCGATATGCAATATGAAGAATAACACAACGGCCTTAACTGAGGCGATTTATTACATCCTGCTGGCTCTGCAAGAGCCGATGCACGGTTACGGCATAATGCAGAAGGTGGCTTCGATGAGCCACAGCAGATTGATGCTCTCGGCCGGCACATTGTATGGTGCTATATCGAACCTACTGGAAAAGGGGTGGATTGAGCCGCGCGGAGAGTCTACAGAAAGCGACGGCAGACGCAAGATGTATCAGATAACAGCACTTGGGCAGCAGACTCTTTTGGCCGAGTACAACCGCCTCAAGGAGCTGGTAGAGAACGGAGCGAGTAACATAAATAGCGCACAGATATGAGAACAAGCAAGATTGTAATTAACTGGTTCGTCGACTTTGACAAGGAGCAGAAGTGGATTAACGAGATGTGCAAGAAGGGGTGGGCATTTTGGGACACCAACGGAGTAGTGTACCGTTTCAAGAGATGTGAGCCCGAGGAGTTCATCTATCAGATTGACTTCGACGAGCAGAAATCACAGCAGAGCGTAGGCGACTATGTGACATTCCGCTCTTCGTGTGGCGATAAGTTCGTTCACCAGTGGAAACAAAAGATATATTGGAAGAGAGAAACGGCCGCAGGGCCCTTCGAGGTGGAGAGCAACGTCGCAGCTCAGCTACGACTCACGCGCAAGGCTTTCAACTATCACCTCAATAGCTTTATCGGACTCACCATAATCGCTGCCGTTGCATTTCTGGTGCTTGCGCCGCTGGGACGACACCTGCCCGAGTGTACATTTTCGCAATGGCTGACCGAGTTCAGCACAGGGCTAACTTTCGGCATATTGCTTGCCGAGGTTATCATTCTGCTCCCCACACTGAGGAGATTGCACAAGAAGATAGACAGACTAATCGACCAAATTTTCTAACGCCCAACGACGGAGTGACACAAGCGCTCCGTCGTTTTTGTCAATTGCCCGCTCGCAGAATTTACCGCTTTACAGGATAAATGACACATAAAAACCTATTGAGCAACGAATTTATTGTTTTTCTCGAAGCAAAGAGTTAAATTTGTCAAATGATTTTTCAAACTAATATCTATATCAATTTATGAAGACCTTAAAATCAATTCTTGTTGCGGTGGCATTGACCGTTGCAGCAACAGTTAGTGCACAGACACTAAAGATGGAGCCTCAGGTTGTAGGTGTTACCACATACGAGGCATCGACAGCTATCAACCTCGTGGTTGTGAAGCCCGAGATTAAGCTCGCCAACATTGACACATCGGTTCTCTCGGTAAACACAAACGGCATCGAGCGAGAGGTAGTATCGGCTTACCCCTCTGACTCTCGCGGAGCATTCAACCCCGAGGGTGAGTATCTCGCACTTGGTCTTGCAAAGGCATCAGGTCGCGGTCTTGGCCTTACAAAGGGTGCAGGCGTATGGAAAGAGGAGTACAGCGTAAAGGTAGCTTTGAAGCAGGGCAAGACTCTCAAGGTGGGCAAGCAGAAGTACACTGCAATCGAGTGCTCGACCGACAAGGCCGTTAAGGACTTCGTATCGGAGGCTGACTACTTCAACAAGGGTACTTTCACAGGCAAGTCAACAGGTCGTCCCGGCGACGAGACTCTCACCTATGCATCTTACGAGCCCTGGTCACTCAAGGGTGACGGCGTTGCCAATCCCTTGGTAATCTGGTTGCACGGTGGTGGCGAAGGTGGTGTTGATGTATCAATCACACTGCTCGGTAACGAGGTTGTTTCGCTCATCCGTCCTGAGATTCAGTCACACTTCACCACTGAGGGTGGTGCCGATGGTGCATACGTTCTCTCAATCCAGTGCCCCACAATGTGGATGGGCACATCGAAGGGCTTCGGCCACGGTGAGTATCCCTCACTCTACGCCGACGTACTGAAGTCTTGCATCGACGAGTTCGTAGCTCAGCACCCCGATGTGGATACAAACCGTATCTATTTGGGTGGTTGCTCAAATGGTGGTTATATGACAATGCATATGCTCATTCGTAACCCCCGCTTCTTCGCTGCAGCATACCCCACTTGCGAGGCTTACCTCGACGCCAACATCTCTGACAACGAGATCAAGGCTTTGGCTGAGGAGAACATCTGGTTCGTACAGTCATACGACGACACAACTGTTGATCCCAAGACTCACTGTATCCCCACTTTCCAGCGTATCGTAAAGGCTGGCGGTAAGAACGTATGGATGTCAATGTTCGAGAACGTTCAGGGTGTAGACAACCCCGGCCAGCGTTTGATGGGTCACTTCTCATGGTGCTGCCTGTTCAACGACGTGGTAACACACTCACAGGAGCAGAACGACAACGTGAAGCCTACCAACAACGGTGGTGGTACCGTAGCTCCCCAGGGTCACGCCAACATCTTCGAGTGGATGAACGCACAGGTTCTCACCGCTCCCGTTGCAGCTCCCCGTCAGGGCCGATAGTGCAGAAACTATCTACGCAGATATAAATAAGGTGTCCGGCTTAGGCTCGGGCACCTTTCTTTTTGTCTTGACGACAGGGGCGTAAAAAAAAAGGAGACCCGACTCGGATCTCCTTCACTTTATAGATTATTTGTCTTTGCGTTTTTCAATCTGACGTTTGAGAACATCTTTGGCAAGGTCGACTGCCTCCTCGAAGGTGTGAGCCTGCTCCTCAACGCGAATGTCACCACCTGGCATTCGCAGTGTAACAACTACGACCTTGTTTCCCTTTTCGTCGTCTTTCTCAAATTTCAACACAACATCAACACCAGTAGCCTCTTCTGCTACACGGTCCAACTTGGCTAATTTCTTCTCGATGAATTCGATCAACTTCGTGCTGGCATCGAATTTCACTGACTGGATCTGTACGTTCATAGCCTTCAATTTTTAGTTAAACATTATATATGCGTCGAAGCCGCCAAGCGCATTCGCCTAAAGACTTCGTTCGATTACACTACTGCTGCTCTACCTCGCGAGGATGAGCATCGATGTAGACACGTTGCAAGCGTGCAATGCTATTGTGCGTATATACCTGCGTTGCTCTGAGCGAGGTGTGCCCCAGCAACTCCTGAATCTCGCGTATATCGGCTCCGTTGTTGAGCAGATGCGTTGCGAAGGTGTGTCGCAGCACGTGGGGCGACGATTTACCCTGCACTCCGCACTCCCGCAGAAGGCGTGCCACACTACGTTGCACATCGCTACGCGAGATACGTTCTCCACGTTTTGATAAAAATAGTGCTTTTTTTGTGTTTTTGCAAATTTCTGCCGACAAAAATCTATCTATATAGCCCTTGATGCGTCCACGCAGCCGCTCGACGATAGGCACTATGCGCTCCGTGTCGCCCTTGCCGTGCACTGTGAGTGAACGAAAATCGTTGCTAAAATCCTCAACGTCGATAGCCACCAATTCGGCCAGACGCAGACCACAGGCACAAAGCATATATACAATCAATGCGTTGCGGGCAACGATATAATTTCCGCTATCCACATCTTGCTCCACTCGCTCCACCACGCTATGCATCGTACCCTCTGCCACAAAGGCTGGAAGACGACGCGAAGTGCGAGGCGACTGCACCCCCGCAAAAACATCGGTCGAGATATACTCCTTGCGACGCAGAAACTTATACATCGAGCGCAGGGTTGCCACCGCACGATTGACCGAGGCGGCTGTGTATAGACGACCACGACTGCCATCACGCTTGGCCGAGAGATACATAATCCACTCGCGTACATCCTCGCCACGCACCTCCAAAAGGCTGAACTCGCCCTCATCTATCGAAGCCTCACCCCACGCAAGAAACTGCGCAACATCGTGCCGATAGTTGCGCACGGTGAGCGGAGAGTATCGACGTTCGGTGGTGATGTAGTCGATAAAGGTATTTATGACCTCACGGTTTGTCATCGAAGTATATTATATAATGGTATAAGAACAAAGTTACGCAATTTCTGCGCCCCACGAAAATTTAGACACAAAAAAAGGTTGCCCAGCCTTTCAGCCAGACAACCTTATATTATTTAGGAATTGTATAACAAGAGCTATTTTGAAGCTGCTCGAAGTCCGAGGATGCGGAGCATACTTGACGTATGTGACGAGTCCGAGGGCGAGGCAGATGCCAAAAGAGCCTTGTTAGACGATTTCTAAGGTTACTCTACGGGAATATCCTTGTTTACATTCTTCGAACCTACAAGTGCGTAGAAGAGCATGTAACCCAAGCCGATGATTACTACCCAGTAGCTGTTGATGAAACCAACTGAGTCAGCAGCCAAGCCCTGGATGAAAGGCAATACACCACCACCGCAAACGAGTGCCATGAAGATACCTGAAGCAGCGGGAGTATACTTACCAAGACCCTCAGCAGCGAGGTTGAAGATAGCACCCCACATAACTGATGTGCAGAGACCGCACAAGAACATGAACATCATGCTAAGGGGAACCTCAACGTTAGCAACGGGAACGGTAACCTTAACTGTCTCGGGGATGAACATAATTGCCAATACGAATACGATAGCAACTGTACATACTGTTGAGAGCATAGCCTTAGATGATACCTTACCACCAACTACACCACCGATCAAACGACCGCACATCATGAGGAACCAGTAGAAACCTACCAATGTACCAGCAACTGTGGGACCTACCCAGTCGAGGTTAGACATATAGAGGTTAGCGATGTTAGGAATACCTACCTCAACACCTACGTAGAAGAAGATGGCGATAGCACCCATCACGAAGTGACGGAATGACATAGGACCATAAGCATCCTTCTTTGCGTTGCCGCTCAAACGAGCTGCCTTCTCCTCTGCAGTCTCCATGTGAGGCTCGGGAATAGCTGAAAGGCCGATGATAACGAATGCCAAAGCGAAGATAGCCATAGCAGCGATCATTGCGGGAGCAGCATCACCTACGCTAGCAGTAGCAGCCTGACCACCGATGAGGTAACCCAAGAAGATGGGAGCGATAGTACCACCGATAGAGTTGCAAGAACCACCGAGCTGGATGAGCTGGTTACCGCGGTTACCACCACCACCGAGTGTGTTCAACATAGGGTTAACAACGAGGTTGAGCAAGCACATAGAGAAACCTGCTACGAATGCACCCAAAACGTATACACCGAATGACTCAGCGTAACCTGATGCGAACTGGATACCTACACCTACGAAACCGATGGCAGCAGCCAACAATGAGGTGAACTTGTAACCCTTACGCTTGAGGATCAAACCACCGGGGATACCCATACAAGCATAAGCGATGAAGTTGGCCAATGTACCCAACTGTGCCATTGCGTTAGACGCGCCGAACTGGTTCTGCACGATAACACCCATTGAACCTGCGAAGTTGGTAACGAATGCAATCATAAAGAAGAGCAAGAACATCACGCCAATCGCAAATACATTACTTTTCTGTTTTGTCTCCATAGAAAAATTATTAGATTAGTGAATAAATTAAGTAAGTTTTTTCTTTTCCTTTTTTCTCCCCCTCATCCGCTACTTGTCGCGCTCAGCGATGTAGGCACATAGGTTAACAAGCGCTGTTCGGTAGGGCGAATCCTCATACTCGGCCAAAATCGATGTTGCACGGTCGATGTAGGTCTGCATCGTGCGGGCTGCCATTGCCAAACCGCCCGTAGCCTCCACCACACCCTGCAGGAAGTCTACCGCCGACTCGTCATCCTTGCACTGGTTCAACTTATCGAGCAACTGCAGACGCTCGGCTGGCGAACACTTCTCCAGCACCTCGATAAGAGGCAGGGTGATTTTTCCCTCCCTTAGGTCGTTGTTCGACGGCTTACCCGTATTTGCCGAGCGACTGTAGTCCAAGATATCGTCCTGAATCTGGAACGCCATACCTAAGGCCTCGCCGAAGCGGCGCATACGCTCGACGTCGCGCTGTGACGCCATAACCGACACCGCACCTGCCGAAGCGCTGATGCTGATGAGGCTGGCTGTCTTTTTGTATATGATTTCGAGGTAGTCCTGACGTGTGGTGTCCTTGTCGGCTGTGTGCTGGCTCTGCAAAATCTCGCCCTCGCAGAGGGTAGCCACCGAGCCGATGACGTGCGACACCAAGTCGTACTGAGCACTCTCCATACCGAGGCTCATCGTACGAGCCAGGATATAATCTCCCAAGATTACAGCGTTACGCGACTGCCACAGGGCGTTGACCGAGGGCTTGCCACGACGCTGGTCGGAGTTGTCGATAACGTCGTCGTGAATGAGCGATGTGGTGTGCAGCATCTCAATCATCATAGCGGCCAGATAGGTGCGCTTGGTGCAGTTGCGCTCGCCCTCGACCCAATCGCGCGAATTAGCCGACGAGTTGAGAATTGAGGTGAGCATAACTATCATCGGGCGAATACCCTTGCCTCGCGATGCCAGCACGTGCTCCAACATCTCCGACATCAATCGGCCATCGGCCATAAAATGGCCGCGTATGAACTCCTCAAAAGCCACTATATCGGCTGCAATGGGGGTACGAATTGAGTCCAGAGATATCATATTATCGCTTTAACACATATACTTTATGTCGCAAATATAGTAATTTTTCGCAATTACACCGCGAAAAAGGAATGTTTTTCGTAACTTTGACGCAGTAAATTGACTATAAAATGAAATTTAATTCCGAAACTCGCAAAAATATTTTTTTATACGCCGCAGCCATCGCACTCTTTTTCGTGCTGTCGTTGCTCTACTTTGCGCCTCAGATGAGTGGCGAGGTACTCGTGCAGCACGACGTGCAGCAGTACGAGGGTATGACAAAGGATATTCTCGACAACCGTGAGGCTACGGGCGAGGATGCCCAATGGACGGGTGGTATGTTTGGCGGTATGCCTGCCTTTCTCATAAATGTGAAGTATCCGTCGCAGGCCGTCAAAGGCTCCATCGGCAAGGTGGTGAAGATTATCGACACACCTGCCTCGTTCCTATTCTTTGCGATGACGGCTATGTGGGTGGCGATGCTGCTCTTTGGTCTGAGCCCGTGGGTGGGACTCATTGCAGCGCTGGCCTATGGTTTCTCGACCTACTTCCTGCTCATCATCGGAGCAGGTCACATCACCAAGATGTGGGCACTGGTATACGCTCCGCTTATGATGGCGGGAGCATACTACACCCTACGACGCAACGCGTGGGTGGGTGGTGCACTGACAGCCCTCTTCACCTCGCTCGAGATTGGAGCCAATCATCCCCAGATTACATATTACTTCCTGCTGGCTATGGCCGCACTGTGGATTAGCGAGGGCATAGTGGCGTGGAAGCAGAAGAGCATAAAGGATTTCGGCAAGCGCACAGCCATACTGCTGGCGGCTGGTATCCTGGGCGTAGGCTCAAACCTCTCGCCCCTGTGGCAGACTATGCAGCACTCGAAGGAGACCATCCGCGGAGGCTCGGAGTTGGTGGCTGCCGATGCCGAGAGTGGTGCCGACGGACTCGACCTGGAGTATGCTACGGCGTGGAGCTACGGCCGTGCGGAGAGCCTCAATATGTTTGTGCCCGACTTTATGGGTGGCACCTCGACCGACACCTTCTCTGCCGATGGCCCCGTGGCAACGGCACTAAGCGAGTTCGGCCTTGAGCAGATGGCTCAATATCTGCCCCGCTATCGTGGCGACCAGCCCTACACGGCAGGCCCCACCTATCTGGGAGCTGCGGCAATCTTTTTGGCAGTGCTGGCACTGATGCTTCTGCCCAACCGCCAGAGGTGGTGGATTGTGGCGGCGAGTCTGTTCACATTGCTTATGTCGTGGGGTAATAACCTTATGTGGCTGACCGAGTTACTCTTTAACATACTACCCGGATACAACAAGTTCCGCACGCTGTCGATGGCACTCGTCGTAGTACAGTGGACCGTGCCCCTGCTGGCGGCAATGGGTGTGGCTCGCATCATATCGGAGCAGGTGGACGCAAAGACCCTGCGCCGAGCATTGTGCTGGACAACGGGCATTACGGCTTCGGTGCTTTTGATTATGATCGTTGGCGGCCGTTCACTTGGCGACTACGGCATGCAGAAGGGCGGCGAGATGCTCTCGGAGCAGTTGCGTCAGATGCTCGAGCAGCAGGGCGCACACGATTACATCAAGCAGGGTGTTCACGAGCAGATTGCCTGGGGAGCTGCTTCGGCTATGGCCGAGGAGCGAGTAGATGTTATGCAGGCCGATGCTTGGCGTTCGCTGATATTTGTATTGATGGCGGCAGCTGCCGTGGCAGCATATATCTACCGCAAGGTGATTAAGAACGGCAAGGTGCTGTGTGTAGTGCTGACGGTGATTGTGGCGGCTGACCTTATTGCTGTCGATACCCGCTACCTTAACTACGACTCGTTCGTGGATGCCTAC
>JAZQSN010000062.1:0-5463 GCA_045630065.1 Alistipes sp. | reverse complement strand
CGCACCGATGGATGGTCTCAACCTCTTTTCCGACCTCGGCGACCAGGCATTTATCCCCAAGCCCGTTGCCGACTATCCGCTAATCCACTTCCTAAAACTCGGAGCCGATGAGAACGCAAAACTATAACCCCGATGTGCTGACCTGCCTTGCCAATTTGAGCAACGACGAAGTCTTTACACCCCCTGCGGTCGTAAACAAAATGCTCGATATGCTCCCCGCCGAGTTATGGAGCAACCCCGATGCTCGCTTTCTCGACCCCGTGAGCAAAACGGGCGTATTTCTGCGTGAGATAGCAAAACGACTGATGGAGGGCTTGAAGGAGCAGATACCCGACCTGCAACAACGAGCCGACCACATCTTTGGCAAACAACTTTATGGTCTGGCGATTACCGAACTTACCGCCCTAATGTCTCGTCGCTCGGTCTATTGCTCCAAGTATGCCAATGGTCGCTACTCGGTTTGCACCGCCTTTGATGATGAGCAGGGCAATATCCGCTACGAACCAACCGCCCACACCTGGCAGAACGGGCGTTGCATCTACTGCGGCGCAAGTAAAGAGGTCTATGACCGAGGCGGAGAGTTGGAATCTCACGCCTACCGATTTATCCATACCGATAACCCAAAGAAACTATATCCCAATATGAAATTTGATGTTATTATAGGCAACCCACCGTACCAGTTGAGTGATGGAGGAGGGCTACAGACAGAATCTTCGTCAGGTAGCGCCATTCCGCTCTATCAAAAGTTTATTCAACAAGCAAAAAAACTTCAACCTCGCTATCTTATTATGATTGTACCTGCCAGGTGGTTTAGCGGTGGTAGAGGTTTGGATGAATTTAGAGATGAAATGCTATCAGACAAAAGATTGACAACGCTTGTTGATTATGTTGATTCCAGAGATTGTTTTCCTGGTGTTGACATTGCAGGTGGAGTGTGTTATTTTTTGTGGGACAAGACTAAAACCACAAAAAAATGTATAGTAACCAGCATTTACAATAATAGCGAATACTCGTCAGAAAGAGACCTATCCGAGTTTCCTGTGTTTGTCAGACATTCTATCTCTTGTGATATTATTAGAAAAACCAAGTCGCTGAATGAGAAACCAATGTCAGATATGGTCTACAGTTCAAAACCTTTTGGATTTAGAAGTTTTGAATCTGGTACAAACACCCCCTTTAAGGATGCTATCTCTCTATTTGGAAGCAAGGGTGTAAGTTATGTAAAATACGAAGATGTGCGAACAAATTCTTCGCTCGTTGCTAAATGGAAAGTAATAATGTCAAAAACAAGTGCAGAACACGCTGGGCAAGCAGATAAAGACGGTAAAAAGCGCATTGTTTCCCGCATAGAGATATTGCCACCTAATAGTATTTGCTCGGAATCGTATCTACTCTTAGGGGTGTTTGACAGCGAGAGTGAGGCAATTAGTCTTAAAAACTATGTCAAAACCAAATTTTTCCGATTCTTATTATCCACCATCTTGCTTACGCAGAACATTGCAAAAGATAAGTTCGTATTCATCCCTCAACAAGATTTCAACTGTGAGTGGACTGATGAGAAACTATATGCCAAGTATGGACTAACCGACGAAGAAATTGCCTTCATCGAGTCGATGATTCGCCCGATGGAGTAAAGTTATGTCATATGACTTAACTTATACCTTAAATATTTGGAAACTATAATATTTGATGCTATTTTGCATTAAATAAATTTTTAAGGATATGAGTGTATTCAAATTAGAGTCAATTGACATTAAGCGTGACTGCCAGAACGCTGTCGAAGAAAAATTCACCGAAGTTTTTTTACCAAGTTGCACCTATGACACTAAAAAGAAATTTTTCAATGCGATGTATGAGGCAGGAGTTGTTGATGCAGTAATTTCTATTGAGAATATTAAAGTGGACTCCGTCATAAAACGAGAAGAACCCGATTTTGTTGTATGTTGTTCTGATGATACCCTTGCGATAGAGGTAAGAAAAGTAAGTATTGCATCAACAAACCCTCATAATAATCAGTATTCTCGTTGGGGATGGTTGCAAATGATTTGCCAAGAGTGTGAACACGAATTGGATAATTATGATTTTCAAAATAGGCAGATTTACATAAGTCCTTTACCCAAGTTGTTAGACCTTAATGATGTTCCCGAAAGAGCAAAAGTAAAATCTGCTTTATTGTCAGTCATTACAGGTAAAGAGCAAAATAACGAGTATTGGGGAAATGTTGAAATCAGCGGAAAAGCGACATCGGCATTACGCCCGTTGCTAATTCCGCTAACTGATGATGTGGAGTATTGTGAATCAATAAGACAAGGTAGAAAAATACCTCGACCACAAATTTTGCTTCGAGGAAACCTCGTGTGCGAAATGCTAACCCCTGCACATATCAACGAATGTATAAAAGAAAAAGAGAATAAATTACCAACATATAAAACAAATATTAAATCCGAAGGATATTCATCTTCTCAATATTGGCTAATATTAGACATCCCCAATGATTTGGTTGTTAATCATAATTTAGAGCGATTAGGAGTTGATTCCAGTTTTGATAGGGTTTATTTGGTGGATATGTACTATAAACGACAAATAATAAGATTAAAATAGCCTATGCCAACCACCTTCTTTCCACGCCGACCAGAGGCGAACCCGATGATATATGCCTACGAGGATAAAGCATATCCTGGGCTACTGAAAGTGGGCTACACAGCCGTGAATGTTCAAAAGCGTGTAGCACAGCAGTACCCAACTTTGCGCCCTGGGGCATCACCCTACCGCATCGTATTGGAAGAACCAGCGATGCGTGGTGACGGCACATCGTTCACCGACCACGAGGTACATCGTGTGCTTCGTCGGATGGGTATTCACAACCCCGAAGGCGAGTGGTTTGAGTGTGGAGTAAAGGAGGTAAAAGCGGCAATTCGTGCCGTACGCACACCCTCGGAGATTGACTTCGCCCGCACCGAGAGTTTCGGTATGCGACCCGAACAAAAGCGAGCAGTAACCAAGACCAGCGAATACTTTCTCGCCTACCGTGAGGAGAACAAAGGTTGTACGCCGCACTTCCTCTGGAATTGTAAGATGCGTTTCGGCAAGACCTTCGCCGCATATCAGTTGGCAAAGGAGATGGGTTGGAAACGAGTGTTGGTTTTGACCTTCAAGCCAGCCGTGCAGAGTGCCTGGGAGGAGGATTTACGCACCCACATCGACTTTGAGGGGTGGCAGTTCATATCCCGCACAACAGAACTGACTTACGAGACCGCTGACCGCAACCGACCCATCGTCTGCTTTGGCTCGTTCCAGGACTATCTCGGCAAGAGCAGAGCTGGCGGAATCAAGGCGCATCACGAGTGGGTACACGCCATAAATTGGGACTGCGTAATCCTTGACGAGTATCACTACGGAGCGTGGCGAGACAACGCCAAAGACCTATTTGAGAACGAGGACAAGCGTGAGCAAGCATACGCCACGGGCGAGGGTATGGACTACTTCGACGAGAGCGATATGCCAATCACTACGGGAGCATATCTTTACCTTTCGGGAACACCGTTCCGAGCCATTAACTCTGGCGAGTTTATCGAGGAGCAGATATACAACTGGACATATTCGGACGAGCAACGAGCAAAAGCCGAGTGGAACGATGCCGATGGCGACAACCCATACGCCGCACTGCCCCGAATGGTGATGATGACCTACCAGTTGCCCGACGAGTTGCAGATGGTCGCATCGCAGGGCGAGTTCAACGAGTTCGACCTAAACATATTCTTCTCGGCAGAGGGAGAGGGTGACAATGCCCGCTTCGTATATGAGGATGAGGTGCAAAAGTGGCTCGACCTTATTCGAGGAGCATACACCGAGAATATCGTATCGGATTTGAAGTTAGGCAAGCAACGACCACCGATGCCATTCTCGCACGCACCGTTGCTGGCATCGCTGACCCACACATTTTGGTTCTTGCCATCGGTGGCATCGTGCTACGCTATGCGCAATCTGCTCACCGAGCGTCAAAACAAGTTCTATCACGACTACAATGTAGTGCTGGCGGCTGGAACAAAGGCGGGAATCGGTGTTGATGCACTACCTCCCGTATTGAAGGCAATGGGTAATCCAATGGAGACAAAGAGCATCACGCTCTCGTGCGGTAAACTTACGACGGGAGTATCAGTAAAACCCTGGTCGGGAATCTTTATGCTCCGCAACTCGTCAAGCCCCGAAACATACTTCCAGGCTGCGTTCCGAGTACAAACGCCGTGGACAATCCGCAACGCCGACGGTTTGTCGCCAAACAAGGTGGACATATTGAAGGAGGAGTGCTATGTATTCGATTTTGCGCCGAACCGAGCGTTGAGGCAGATTGCCGATTACAGTTGCCGTCTGAATGTCGAGGAGAGCAACCCCGAAAAGAAGGTTGAGGAGTTTATCAACTTCCTGCCCGTGCTGGCATACGACGGTAGTTCAATGAAGCAGATTGATGCTGCTGGCATCCTCGATATAGCGATGAGCGGCACATCGGCAACCTTGCTGGCACGCCGTTGGGAGAGTGCCTTGCTGGTTAATGTGGATAACGAAACCCTACGCCGACTGATGGGCAATGCCGATGCTATGGCAGCACTGATGAGCATCGAGGGTTTCCGCAACCTTAACCAGGACATCGAGACCATCATCAACAAGTCAGAAAAGGTCAAGAAGGCAAAGAAGGAGACCTCGGATGAGGATATGACCAGAGAGAAGAAAAAGGAACTGACTGACGAGGAGAAGGAATACAAGAGCCTACGCAAGCAGATACAAGAGAAACTTATCAAATTTGCGACCCGTGTGCCAGTCTTTATGTATCTGACCGACTATCGTGAGCGCAGCCTAAAAGATGTTATCACGCAGTTAGAGCCTGGTCTATTCAAAAAGGTGACTGGTTTGTCGGTAAAGGACTTTGAACTGCTCGTTTCGCTCGATGTGTTCAACTCGGCACTGATGAACGATGCCATCTACAAGTTCAAGCGTTACGAAGATTCATCGTTGGACTATATCGGCATCAATCGACACTATGGCGAGGCGGTTGGTTTGTACGACACCGTGCTATCACCCACCGACTATCAGCAGACCTTTGTAAACCAAGCATAGCAAATAATTCTTTGATATATCTGCATACAAAAATCGGTAGCCACTTAATTGCGACTACCGACTTTTTTGAATACACCCAAAGGTTGAATACACTAATTCGAGTCATTGCATAGTTCCTTGATTGCTTGATGCAGAGCCATAACTGCTATCTGCTCATCATTGTTTCTGAATATTCGTTTGTGCAATTCCACCGTACGCCAAAACAGAGAGTCATCATTGGGAATCTTACCTAAACGCATTAGTACAAGTTTATCAATATTCTTTTCAAAGCACATCTGATGATACTCGTCTATGCTCATTCCTGGCTCTTTTTTCGGACGGCAGACGGCGGAAGACCCAGCCTCCTCTTCA
>JAZQSN010000061.1:0-7975 GCA_045630065.1 Alistipes sp. | reverse complement strand
ATTGCATCGTTTATTCCAACTAAGGTCTTTCCACAACCTTCTAACAGATGAACGAAATCAACTCCACACTTTCTTTGTTTTATGACAATCATACCGAACTTGGGAGTTGGTGAGGTGGTATTTTGGAAAATGGGAAGATTTATTACGCTCTTTTTCTTTTCGCTGATCACCCTGACGGCAGTTGCTGTGGCCGATGCAACCGATCAGAACGAAAAGACTAAGGTGGTGAACGGAGTGAGAGTTGAGAAAGTGGCCACTACAAGCGCTAATTATGTATATTGGACATTTACGAATACCAACAACTACACAGTTAAGATTTCGTATGTGGTGGCCAATTACCCCGCGGGGGTGTTTGTCATTGGGCCAGGAGAACAGAAGAAGAGCTACTCGGCATATAAGCAGAGCGCGGAGTGCGAAGTTTCTGTGCAGAGGGTTGCCGAGACTGAGGCCGAGAGAATAAACGGGCGCACCACGACGAGCAAAAACCGAAATATATAATTGCCTTTATATATTTATTCTATTTGCACTGACACAAAAAGGCGCTCCAAATGGAAGCGCCTTTTTGTATTGGGCTAAATTTGTTTGGTAAGGGATTCCGAACGAATCGAGATTGATCCTCCACCCTTAGGCCCAATGCAAAATAAAAATTATTTCTCAGCGAAGTATGCCTTGATATCCTCCTCCTCAAGAATGTTCTGAGTCTTGAAGATGTAAGCACCGGTCTTCTCTGATTTCACCATCTTGATGCACTTGGTGTACTTCTTGTTGGTACCCGTCTTAAGGGTTGCAACTACTTTCTTTGCCATAACTTACTCTTGATTACTTAATTTCACGATGTACGGTTACCTTCTTGAAGTAAGGATTGTACTTCTTACGCTCCAAACGATCGGGTGTGTTCTTCTTGTTCTTGGTGGTGATGTAGCGTGACATACCTGCAACGCCTGACTCCTTCTGCTCGGTGCACTCAAGGATCACCTGAACTCTGTTACCTTTCTTTGCCATTTGTCCTTAATAAATTTTAGTAAACCTTCTTAGGTGCAACGGCCTCCTTCAGAGCGGCAGCCAAGCCCTTCTTGTTAATTGTTTTCATACCGGCGGTGGTTACCTTCAAAGTAAACCAGCGACCCTCCTCCTCAGACCAGAAGCGCTTTGTCTTCAAGTTAGTGTTGAACTTGCGCTTAGTCTTGCGGTTTGAGTGAGAAACGTTGTTACCCACTACAGCAGTTTTACCTGTAATCTCGCAAACTCTCATTGTTTTTAATTTTTAGTTTTTATCCCCTCACAATAAGGGTGTGCAAAGATAGTTAAAAAAAACGAAACAGCAACCTTCCTCGCGTTTTTTTCGGAAATAATGTGCTTAATCTTGTTATTTAGCCTCGATAAAGCCCAGTAGTGCCTCAGCGCAAGCCTCCGGTTCCTCGATAAAGCCCATATGTCCCGAATTTTCGAGCCACGCCACCTGGGCTTGCGGGTTGCGGGCGATAAACTCTTCGGCTGCCTCGACAGGAATGTATCCATCGTGACGTCCCATAATAAAGAGTTGGCGCACGCCACATTCGCGCAGCATTTGGTTTTGGTCTACTCGCTCGATCATACCGCCAAGCAGGGCTATAATACCCTCATCCTCTGTGATATGTACTTGCTCGACAAGGTCGTCGATATAGCTCTTTAGTCGGCGACGATTCTGCTCGGCAAAGCCCGCCTCAGGGGCTACACGCGCCAAAGCATCCTTCTTGCCCGCCTTGACAAGTGCTATCTCGCGACGGCGATTCTCCTTCTTGAGGTCGGTGTCGGGGTTGGGCGAAGAGCTGAGTAACACCAATCCCTCCAGACGCTCAGCGTGGCGAGCACAGAAGGCCAAAGAGATGTATCCACCCATCGAGTGGCCTACCATCGTGCACTTCTCGATACCCAGCGCATCGAGCATATCGCGCAGAATGTCGGCAATCATCTCCATAGTGTGTACCTCACCCAGCACCTGTGAGATGCCGTGGCCAGGGATATCGACCGTGATGACACGAACCTTAGGGGTAAGCAGGGGCACAAAGTCGTCCCAAACGTACATCGACTCCAAATATCCGTGCAAAAGCACAACACACTTATCACCCTTGCCCGAATCGGCAATATGCAGGGCAACGGGGCCCGCCATCAAAAATTTTTCTTTCATACAGAGTAGTTTTACGAGCGTAAAATTAGTAAAAATTGCCAACTCGCGGAAAAGAAATGGTGATATTCGCCCTTTGTAGCGCAGGAAAAGCGTACAGATGTGAGATTTATTTGTTTGTGGCGCGAAATATTACTATTTTTGAACATTAATTTGGAGTGGTGTGCCTTTGCTAGGGCGGGGTAGCACCGTTTGTAACAGATACTTTTACGATGAGAACTTTTAAGGCGATGATGATAATATGCGTGCTGAGCTTTCTATGCTCAGCTTGTAGTGTCACACGTCGTCTGTCGCAGGGTGAGTATCTGTTGCAGAGGGTTAAGATTGAGGATGACCGCACGGTGCCCAAGAGTGAGCGTATCACCCCTGTAGAGATGGAACAGTATGTACGTCAGACCCCCAATAAACACTTCCTCGGCACCAACTTCTACGTATGGGCCTACAATCTTGCCAATCCCGATAAGGATAATTGGTGGAACGATCTCAAGCGCAAAGTGGGCGAGGAACCAGTGCTCTATGATCCTGTGCTAACACAGCGCAGCGCACAAAATCTGAAGACGTATATGAACTCGCGCGGATATTACTCTTCGACTGTTGATTATGAGGTAGATACCCTGCGTCGTAACAAACGAGCCTACGTCACCTATCGCACCCATCAGGGTGATCCCTATCATATCAAGAGCCTTTCATATGACTTCCGTGATAAGCAGTTGGCACCCATTATTGAGGCCGACACGGCGCAGTCGCTCATTCGCGTGGGCGAAGTGTTCGATATCACGGCTCTCGACCGTGAGCGTGAACGCATAGCGTCATATCTTAACGACAGAGGTTATTACGATTTTTCGGTAAATAATATAGAGTATCGTGTCGATACGCTCGGAGGTGATCGTAGGGTGGGAATTCGTATGATTGTTAAGCGTAACATTACTGGTTACGATGAGCGTGGTTCGGCCATCGAGGCCAACAACCGTGTCTATCGTGTGACCGAGATTAATGTGCTGCCCGACTACGACCCTTCGGTTGACAGCCAGGAGCGTGCCCGCATTATGCAGGATACCACTTATTATAAGGGCCTTAACATAATCTCCAGCAGCCATAAGCCCAGCGTGCGCCCAGCGGTGTTGCACACAGCCATACCTATGTCGCCCAGCACTACCTACAGTGCGTCGGAGGTGAGTCGCACCTACAACGAGATTATGTCGCTGGGTTACTTCAAGAGCGCACGAATTATATTCGAGGAGATCCCCCGAGGTCAAGATGATACCCTTGTTGTGCATTATGCGGGTGATGGTCGTGAGGCTTATACGCCTTCGAAATTTGACGATATCGAGGAGGGTTATCTGCGTTGCTACATACTTGCCTCTCCTACACTTAAGCAGGGCTTGAACGTGGAGTTGGAGGGTAGCACCACGTCTAGTTTCTATGGTTTGAGTGCTACGGTAGGATACCAAAATCGTAACCTCTTCCGTGGTATCGAGACTTTGAATACTTCGCTTACATTTGGTTACGAGTATATGAAGGCGCCGCATACTCTGCGTCGTCGTGCCAATGAGATTGGTCTTACGGCAGGATTGTCGTTTCCGCGCTTTATCTTGCCATTCAACCTTATGTCACGAAACGTGAATATGCCCCGAACAAAGGTAGAGTTGTCGTTCAATTATCAGGATCGCCCTTACTACCGTCGCGACCTTACTCGTGCGACGTGGACCTACTCGTGGCGTAGTATGAATGGCCGTTATAGTTATCAGTTGCGCCCTATTGACCTTAATTGGATTCACGTTGGCTACATTGACCAGGATTTCTTCACCTCGCTTGAGAACGAGTATCTGCGTCAGAGTTATAAAACGCAGGCTATTGTAGGTCTTTCAACCTCATATACCTATAATAATCAGAATAAGAACATTGGTGGTAATGCTACACTTATGCACGCTAACTTCGAATCGTCGGGTAATTTGATGAATCTTTTTGAGAGAGCTTTCTCGAAGAAGACCCCCGAGGGGTATTATACTATTCTTGGTGTGCGTTACTCTCAGTATGTGCGTGGAGATATAAGTCTTAGCCGTAAGATAGTTCTCGGCGAGAAAAGTGCCATAGCAGGCCGTATCTTTGCTGGAGTGGGTGTTCCTTACGGTAATTCAACAGCACTGCCGTTCGACCGACTGTTCTATGTGGGTGGTAGCAATAGTATGCGTGGATGGAGTCCCCGTACCCTGGGTCCTGGTAATACTCCTGAGCAGGATACACCTTACCCTGTGCAGATGGGTGATATGCGTTTGGAGGCTAACCTCGAGTTGCGTTTCCCGTTGTGGGGTATGTTCCACGGTGCTACATTCCTTGATGTGGGTAATGTTTGGTATCTTGGAGGTAAAAGTGCTCAGGTCCCAGAGGATGGAGTTTTCCATTTCGACACATTCTATAAGCAGTTAGGTATGAATACTGGTCTTGGCTTGAGAATCGATATTAAGTTTGTTATACTACGTCTTGACTGGGGAGTTCAGCTCCACAATCCCAACCGTCCCGAGGGTGAGCGCTGGATACATAATTTGCGCTGGAGGAATACTGCTCTTAATTTTGGTGTGGGTTATCCCTTCTAACCTTTAGCTAAAGGTACTGAAATAAAAAAGGTGGTAACGTGCTTCACAGCATATCACCACCGTGTTAGGTTAGTTAGGTTAATGAGAATGTGGGTTACCCCACTTTGCTTTGACAAAGATACTTATTTTTTTTGAATTTCAAAATCAATTATCGCATTTTATTCAATTTGCGAGATAATCCCCTCTATCGATATTAAAAAAATTAAGTAATTGACGTTTTACAGCGCTATGCTTTCTTTAGTTGTGTTCTCCTCCATATTTTCGCTGCTGTCTTGTTGTGTGTACAAGTTATTATCCACCACGTTATTACGATGAGAATTGCGATAAAAAGCTGGTGTCTGGCCGTATTGCTTTTTGAAAAGTTTTATAAAGTGCGATGTGTTGGGGAATGTGCACTCTATGCCTATTTCTGAGATTGATTTCGATGTAGAGATGAGCAATAGTCTCGATTGCATCAATCTCTGTTTGATAAACCAGCGGTGAGGAGGCATAAAGAAGTGACGTCGGAACTCCTTCTTAAAGGAAGTGAGCGAGCGATTGCATTTATCAGCTAATTTCTCGATGCTTATATCGGTGAATATATGAGAGTAGATTATCTGCTCGAAGTTGCCGCTTGAAGAATCTACATTACTTAGCACCTTTCCCTTTAGGCACACTTTGTCTTGCGTGATAATCAGATAAATCAGCTCAGTCATCTTTATATCATCAGCCGCTGCGTTATGTACTGTGGCTTTGTGCTGTAGGTATATTGAAGTATGGGCAAAGAAACTCTGCATTACCTCTGTTGCAGGTTGAGATATGTGATTATATTTTCGACATTTTTCGCATTGGTGCGTATTTGTGATATTGATCGAGAAGCCCATATTTAGATTTAGCAGTATTCGCTGTAGTTGGTTGGGAGTATAGTAGCAAACTATCTGCTCGAAAACTTTGCCGTCACCTGCTATCTCCTCGACATAATGGTTTCCAGCTCCCATATAATATATGTCGCCTTGATTGATCGTATAGCGTTCATCTCCATAATAGACGTGTATCATGCCCTTAACTACATAACCAACCGCACATCGCGATAGTTGCAACAGGTGTATGCTTGCCAAATTGTTCTCTACGTACCTGACGATTTTCGGTTGGTTGTCGAATTTACTTATTTTCATATTATTTGTTTTAAAAGATTAATCCTCTTTATTAATGACATATCAAAGGTACTCAAAAATACCTAATAAATACAATAAAATACTGAAATAATAGGAAATAATGCTGAATTAATCACTTTTATACCCAAATCTGTGATTTCTTCATGCTCTTTATGTTTTTCGTCAGATATATAGTGCTATGTTTACATACATATACAAAGAAAGAGGATGTCCCTAAAGGACATCCTCTCTGCTCTATACTATTATTAGTGTAATCTACTAATAACCCTCGCCCTCAAGTGCGGCGTATGAGATCTTCAACGCGTTAGCACGACGAAGCTCCTGCTTAACGTCGGTGATGATACCCATCTTGGTGTACTGGTCAGCCTTGATGCTGATAGTCATCTGTGCACGGTCAGCCTCGTTGAGCTGATCACGCTCTGCACCGATAAAGTCACCAATATCTCGTGCACTCTTGAATGAGTCGTTCAACTGAATTCGGGGAGCAGTACCATACTGTGCCTGCATGTGTGATGCGGGAACACCAATATTGATAGTACTAACCAAACTCTTCTTCTCCAACTTTGCAACCTCAGTAGCCTGGGGCAACTTGTAACGTACCATAACCTCCTGCTCACGCATGGTGGTAGACACCATGAAGAAGAACAAGATCATAAAGATAACGTCGGGAAGCGAAGCGGTTGAGATTGCGGGGACCTCTTTCTTGTCACCCGATTTTTTCATTACTGCCATAACTTTTCTTCTTTTATCTTTGTTATACGTTACTTCTTTGCACCCTGACGAGGCTCAGCCTCAGAGATCTTCAAAGGTACAGCCTTAGTCACAGCGTTACGCTGGTCCTCGTTGAGCTCCTCGAATACGCTACCGAACTTGTTCATAGCTACGTCGTCACGTACCTCGTTGAAGGCACGAGCCAACTCGTTCTGAACCATGATATATACCTCGTAGTTGGTATCACGAGTGGTCTGTAGTGAGATTACACCCTCGCTTACGGGGTATGTCCACTTTGAACCATCCTCCAACTCGATCTCGGTATCCTTCTTCTCGGGGAGATTCTCATCATCGGCTGCGTTCACGATAAACTCCTTAGCCTTCTCCTTCAAGCCGCGAATATCCATTGACTCGTCACCGGCCATGATCTGACCTGCTGCATTAACGAATACCAACAATACGTTACGGTCCTTGATCTTCTGATCCTCAACCTTAACATCCTCGGGTGGCAGCGGCGGAAGCACGCGTGACAGACCCTTGTCAGAGTTCATTGTAGTAGCAACGAGGAAGAATATAAGCAACAAGAAAGCGATATCGGCCTGAGAGTCGGCGCGAACTTCCGGTGTTTTTCTATTTCCCATTATACTACCTCCTTATTTTAAAGCGTCAGAAATTGCTGAGTAGATTGCAGAGATGATAGCACCACCTGCTGCTACGTATGCAACCAAGATACTTGCATCAGCGATTACAGTATCACCACGCTCGAAGTAAGTCTGGTTACCGATGTCAAGAATCTGGAAATCGTGACCGTTAGCGATAAAGTAAGCACCTGCGATGATTGCAATGATACCTACACCTGCAAAAATAGTACCCTTGATACCAGTAGGCTTCTGGATCAAATCCCAAATTGCTGCAAATACTGCGATTACGATTGCTACTGCAGCGATACCGTAGCCCCACATGAGCATAGTACCTACTGCTGTAGCGTTCTCTACAGTTGCAACCTCGGGTGTAGTAGCTACACACCAAGCAACCATAGCAACGCAGATTGCAATAAGGATGGGTGACAGATATTTAATCAATTTTCCCATTGTTAATTTACTTTTTTAAGGTCTTAATTATTTCTTAGAGTATGCAGTCATGATGTCAACCAAAGTGATTGAAGCATCCTCCATAGTGTTAACCAAAGCGTCGATCTTAGTTACAACGTAGTTGTAGAACAACTGGAGAACAACCGCAGCGATAAGACCCATCAAAGTAGTCAACAACGCAACCTTAATACCACCTGCTACGATAGTAGGAGAGATATCAAGTCGGATCGTAGCCATGTCGTTCTGTGAGCCAAGGAGTTG
>JAZQSN010000060.1:0-2449 GCA_045630065.1 Alistipes sp. | reverse complement strand
GTTAAGGCTCCTATCGATGGCGAGGTGGGTATGTTGGATGCCGTTCTTGGTCAGTCGTTGCAGCAGGGCGCAAATATCGGTCAGGTGAACGACCTTACGACCTACAAGGTGCAAGCGCAGGTTGATGAGCACTATATCGACCGCATCACTACGGGTCTTGTAGGATCGTTTGAGCGTCAGGATACCCGCTACGAGATGCAGCTCCGCAAGGTATATCCCGAGGTGCGCAATGGTCAGTTCAAGGCGGACTTCCGTTTCAGCAGTGCTGCGCCCGAGAATATCCGTAGCGGACAGACCTACTACCTCAACTTGCAGTTGGGAGAGGCTGCCGAGGCTGTTCTGATACCTCGTGGCTCGTTCTATCAGGCGACGGGCGGAAGGTGGATATATGTCGTTGATGTTTCGGGCGAGAAAGCCTACCGCCGAGAGATTCGCATCGGCAGACAGAATCCGCAGTATTATGAGGTTGTCGAGGGCTTGCAACCCGGCGAGAAGGTGATCGTATCGAGCTACGACAACTTTGGAGATAATGAAGTGCTAATACTTAACCGATAAACTTAATAAAACTATGTATATCAGAAATTTTCTAACCCTACTACGCCGTTACACCACATCGTCGGTATTGAACATTGTGGGTATGGCAGTAGCCTTTGCTGCGGTATATCTTATCGCTGTGCAGGTAACTTTCGACCTATCTTATAACAGAGTTATCAAGAACTCGGAGCGTATTTATCGTTTGGATCACCCATCGTGGTCTGAAGAGGGACACTGGGTCTATTTCTGGAATCGACGTATTCCTGCGGAGATGTGTGCCGTATGTCCCGAAGTAGAGGCTTCTGGTGCAATTGATGTAGCGTTGGGTGGTTATGGTTCTCAATATCAAGACGAATACTCCATAAAGCGTAACTCTACTATTGAGAATTTCCGCATTAATGTTGGCGGTGCCGAGCTCAGTGGTTTGGATGTATTCTCCTTTGAGTTTATCGCAGGAGGTGTTGATGACGAGTTCAAGGCTAACCAAGGTATGATTATCTCGGAGACCATAGCCAAGCGTTATAACTTGAATGTAGGCGACAGAATCAACTATGGTCGTGGAGCCACTAGCCCGGCACAACGCATCATCTCCGGCATTTACAAGGATTTTCCAAAGCCTTCAACAATGTCATATAGTGAGGGTTATGTTATTATGTCCGAATATGGACCTGAAGATGAACCTAACTGGGGTATTTCCTACTATGTGTTGCTTCGTGAGGGTGCTTCTCGTAAGGAGGCAGAGCAACGAATGCTCGAATATGTTATCAATGATTGCAACAAACGAGGATTTTCAGAGGAGGAGAAAAAGGAGCAACTTAAACTTATCACCCCTCGTTTGACCCCTATTGCAGACCTGTATTTTGCAGATGATACCGAGCCAGAATGGATGCACGGTAGCCGCACGACGACCTACACGCTGATTGCTATCGCAGTGTTGATTCTTGTTATCTCGTTTATCAACTTTGTAAACTTCTTCTTCGCGCTGATTCCAAGCCGAATCCGTGCTGTGAACAACTACAAAATATTTGGTGCACCAACATCGAAACTGCGTCTAAACTTCTTGTTCGAGACAGTTGGACTTATCCTTGTTTCGCTTTGGGTAGCAGCAGGCATAGTCGTTATCTTCGCTGATACTTGGTTAGCAAACTATATCTCAACCTCAGTGGCGTTTAACGAGAATTGGATGGTTGCGGGTGCTATGGTTATAGGCACTCTTCTCTTCGGAGTACTTGTATCTCTCTATCCGGCGTGGTATATCACCAAGTTCTCTCCTGCGTTTGTTACAAAGGGGGACTTTGCAGCCTCGCGTTCAGGTCGCATCTTGCGTTATGCACTTGTAGGTGTGCAGTATACAATCTCTATCGCGCTTATCATCTGCTCGCTGTTTGTCTATCGTCAGCATCAATATATGCTTACTAAGGATATGGGCTTCGACAAAGAGAATCTTTTGGTTGCTACGCTGCCTTACGAGGCTGTGAATGGTCAGTGGACTCAGGTTTTGGACTACACCAAGCGCGATGCACTCCTTGACCGTCTGAAGCAGAATCCGCAAATCAAAGATATTGCGATGAGCCGTGGCCCGCTTACACAGTCAGTAATGGCGTGGACTCGTCCTATGGAGGATGGCACAAGCCAGGAGTTTAAGGTTCATGTCGTTTCGCATAACTTCTTACAGGTAATGGGTATTGACATCGTCGAAGGTCGCGACTTTATGCCGTCTGATGAGCTTACTGAAACCGGAGCCTTGATATTCAACGAGACAGCGGCAAAACAGTTTGAGCTAAGCGCAGAATCTGCCATCGATGGACATATTAGCAGTGCGAAAACACCCGTTGTAGGTATCTGCAAGGACTTTAACTTCCAGTCGGCACACTACGATGTAAAGCCTTTTAGTTTCCTCATCTACGGTAAGTAT
>JAZQSN010000059.1:0-50000 GCA_045630065.1 Alistipes sp. | reverse complement strand
TCAGGGTGGTATCAACACTATGTTCGGTATGTTCGCTC
This sequence comes from Alistipes sp., assembly GCA_045630065.1. Classification (GTDB taxonomy): domain Bacteria; phylum Bacteroidota; class Bacteroidia; order Bacteroidales; family Rikenellaceae; genus Alistipes. The sequence goes on along the minus strand of JAZQSN010000059.1, from coordinate 49,962 downwards.
GTGCTGACTACTCTTACAAGGGTAAGTACTTGGTAACTGCAACATTCCGTCGCGATGCTTCTTCTCGTTTCGCAGCGAAGCACCGTTGGGGTAACTTCCCCTCTGTATCACTCGGTTGGCGTATCTCTGACGAGTCATTCCTCGCTTCAGCTCACGACAACTGGTTGGATGACTTGAAGATCCGTGCTGGTTATGGTACTACTGGTAACTCTAACATCGGTAACTACAACTTCGCAAACCAGTTCTCTAACTCAACTCAGTTCCTTTACAACATCGCTGGTGGTAACCAGGGTGCAGTTGTAGGTTATGCTTCATCGTACATCGGTGATACCGAGGCACGTTGGGAGACTGTTGAGATGTTCAACGCTGGTATCGACTTGACAGCATTCCGCAACCGTTTGACTGCAAACGTTGACTTCTATGTAAAGAACACAACTGATATGTTGGTTCCCGCTTCTTGGACTATCCTCGCTGGTACAGCTTCTAAGCCCAATGTAAACATGGGTGATATGAAGAACACTGGTCTCGATATTCAGGTTGGCTGGCGCGACAAGATCGGCAACTTCTCATACAACATCTCTGCTAACGCTTCTTGGTACAAGAATGAGGTAGTTAAGTTGGGTTCTGGTGACCTCTTCACTTCAACTCGTATCAACAACATGCAGATCACAACTGAGGGTCAGCCCGTTGGTATGTTCTACGGTTATACAACTGACGGTATCTACACTTCTGTTGACGACGTTATCAACTACGGTAAGGTTCCTTACGGTGTATCTGACGCTGTTAACCCCGAGACTGGTAACTTGATCTGGCACGAGGATGCTCAGAACCAGGTAGGTCACTTCCGTTTCAAGGATATGAACGGTGACGGTAAGATCGATGCTAACGACCGTTCAATGATCGGTAATCCTCACCCTGATGTAACTGGTGGTGTTAACATCGGTTTGGGTTGGAAGAACTTCGATTTGAGCACATACTTGTACTACTCAATCGGTAACGATTTGTATGCACACTACAAGTTGTATACTGACTGGGGTCAGTTGGCTAACGTATACACTTACGAGCGCGTAGAGAACGCTTGGCATCCTGAGACTAACCCCAACGGTACAATGCCTATGTTCGTTCGTGGTGATACTCACGCTGAGACCAACGTATCACACACTAACTACATTGAGGACGGTTCTTACCTCCGTATGCAGACTTTGACTTTGGGTTACACTCTTCCCAAGAAGTGGTTGAAGAAGATCAACATGTCTCGTATCCGCTTCTACGCTCAGATGTCTAACGTATTTACCATCACAGGCTACTCAGGTCTTGATCCCGAGGTTTACCAGGGTTCTGACCGCTCACGTGGTATCGACTATGGTTCATACGGTATGCCTCGTCAGTACTTGTTCGGTGTAAACATCGACTTCTAATAGATTTTAGAATTGATCTAACACTAACAGTAAATTATAACCTATTAAAACGATTATTAATATGAAAAAAGTATTATTATATTCAGCGTTCGCTTTGGGTACACTGACTATGAGTACTGGTTGTGGTGACAACTTCTTGATGCTCACCCCCGTATCAAGTACTTCAGAGGTTACCCTTTCTGATGCTGCGGGTGTTGACTACCTCTTGACAGGTGCTTACTCATCATTCAACAGTATGCTTTCATCAGCAGGTGGTATGGGTGAGGCTTCACTTACCAACTGGGTATGGGGCGATATCGCCGGTGGTGACGCTAACAAGGGTTCTACCGCATCTGACCAGCCTGACTTGACTCAGATCGAGACTTGGAGCTGGTCTTCAGCTAACTCTTATATTAAGAACCGTTGGGATGCTGTTTACGAGTCTGTAAAGCGTGCTAACTCAGTTATCGCATTGGCAACTCAGTTGGGCGAGGCTCTTCCTAATGGCTCTGAGGTAATCGCTCAGGCTAAGTTCATCAAGGGTTTCTGGATGTATGAGGCTATCCGTATCTACGGTCCCGCTATCCCCTATGTAACTGTAGAGGATTATCAGGCTTCAACAGATCCCCAGGTAACTAACGTTGACGAGAATGGCGACTATGTTTACATTTGGGATAAGGTAGAGCAGGATCTTAAGGATGCTATCGCTGGTCTTCCCGAGACATGGCCTGAGGGTCAGCAGGGTCGTGCAACTTCATGGATGGCTAAGGCTGTTTTGGCTAAGTTGTACTTGAACTGGTCTTCACCTTATGATGGTTCAGCTGGTTACGGCACAGGTAACAAGTGGTCTGCACTTGAGGACTTGCTCGATGATATCATCGCAAATGGTAAGGACGCTTCTGGCCAGCCTTATCAGTTGGCTGAGACATATCCTTCACTCTGGAACTATGAGACTTCAGACTGGACTGGTGAGTCTGTATTCGATGTACAGTTCACATTCCACGGTACTACTTCTCAGACAAACTCTCCTCACCACACTAACGCTACAGAGTTCTCTGCAACTTTGGGCTTCGGTGGTTGGGGCTTCTACCAGCCTTCTTACGAGTTCGTTAACAGCCACATCGTAGACGAGGATGGTCTTCCTTTGTCATTTGCTGAGTACACTGTATTGCCTTCATTGACTCCTACAGGTTCAACAGAAACTGACCTTGAGACTTATACCGATCCTCGTATCGATGTAAACGCAGGTCGTTTCGGTGTTCCTTACCTCGATTGGGGTACTCCTAATGATGTATCAGCATACATCCGTGACTACACTAACGGTGGTATGTACTTCAACAAGAAGGGTCACCACTGGAAGGCTGAGCGTGATGCTCATGCAGCTGTTACTAACCCCACTTCTACTCAGGTTAACCACCACATCATCCGTTTCGCTGAGATTCTGTTGATGCGTGCTGAGTGCCACTACAAGGCAGGTGAGTATGCTGAGGTTATCGACATCGTTAACCAGATCCGTACACGTGCTGCTCAGGCATTCGTTGCTGCAGACGAGACTACTTCTGGCGAGTACGTAATGGAGAACTTGACAGGTGAGGGCGAGGCTACTGTAGAGGGTGCTGCTGCTAACTACCGTATCGGTCTCTATGACTCATCATACGCTACTGCTGACAAGGCATGGGATGCTTTGGAGCGCGAGTACCGTCTTGAGTTCGGTATGGAGGGTCACCGTTGGTTCGACATCGCTCGTTGGGGTAAGGTTGCTGAGCGTTTGAACGCTTACGCTACTGCTGAGAGAAACTTCGGTCTTGGTAAGTTCGTTAACACATACGACGCTAAGTGGGTTAACTTCCCCATTCCTCAGGCTGAGATTCAGACCGCTCAGGGTCGCTTCGTTCAGACTGCTGCTTGGAAGTAATCTAACATAGATACAACTTATACAAGCTAGGTTGATTTGCAAGGGTGCCACCGCAAGGTTGGCACCCTTCTTATGTACACCATATTTTTTAGTGAAAAATTTATTTAATTTGTTAATATTTTTTTATATATTTGTCTGGGCAAATTTGTGTATTTACTCAATTGCTCTACACTACAGCCTTCTCCATAAAAACAAGAATTAAAGCCCGGAGATGACTCCTAAATGAATGTAGAAATGAACATTAAGTCTCTTTTTTCACTGAACAACCGCTTTTTTGCGCATATATTAGTTGCTGTAGGTGCGCTGGCTTTGGGCATTGAGTTGCAGTCAAGTCAGGAGTATATGTTTCACTACCGCGAGTCGCAACAGCTGCTTTTCCTGGATTGGAACTATGTTGCCGATCTGTTGATGCAATTCGGTGGTGTGGGCATATTCCTTTCGCAATTTCTGGTGCAGTTCTTTATTCACCCGATCGTTGGTGCTGCCGTGACGGCAATCATCACAGGCATTACAGCGTGGATGTTGTGGCTCACACTACGAAAAATATGTGACAACATAGCACTGTTACCGCTTACATTTGCGCCTTCGCTTATTCAGATACTCTACTTAGCTACACCCTATCACCATTATGAAGGTCTTGTAACTTTAATGGTTATGGCAGTCGCTTTGTGGGGCTATACCCTACTCCGTACTTATAATTATAAGTTGCGTATCGCAGTAGGCACACTCGCAAGCTTGGCAATGTACCTGCTCCTTGGTTCGGTGGGATTACTTTTTGCCGTATGTGCATTGCTTTTCGATGCTATGACCAAGCGCGAGCGTTGGTATCTGAGTGCAATCTATGCCGCGATAGTGTGCATCGCAGGATCATACCTGGTAGCACGAGGCGAGATTATCGACTACGATTTTGCATATACTCCCAAGTTCTATTACGAGTTCTATGTGGTGATGACACCCTTCCTTAACTTAGCATGGGTGGCCAGCATAGCACTCTTCGTTGTAGCCTTTGCTATGGGCTATGTGAAGAGAGTAAATCAGTGGATTTCGGGCCTTGTTTTTGTAGTGATGTGTCTTGTTGTAACAGGCACTTATATGAAGCGCCACACTACAGAGATTAACAAAAGCGCATATCACTATATGACTTATTATCATCATATTGTGAACGAAGATTGGGATGCTATTCTAAATTCAAAGTTAGTTAACTATCAAAATCCGCTGAACAATAATGTCGTCAACTTAGCACTATCGAAAAAGGGCGAACTATTGGATAAATTATTCCTCTACCCACAGCCAAATGGCACATCGTCGTTGCTTAACGAGCAGATGGGAACATTCGTAGAGGAGCACTCGATTTATAGCGAGATTTACTACCATCTTGGTATCGTGTCGCAGACACTCGAGTTGTCGTTGGCTGCTATGGCTGGTACATATCCCGGCACACCTCTCTTGTTGCAGCAGTTCATCCGTAGCCGCGTGGTGATGGGCGATTATGACCTGGCCGAGAAGTTTGTATATCGCCTCGAAAACACTTATGCTTATAAGGATTGGGCGCAAAAGCAGCGAGAGCTCCTGCACAACGACCAGGCCGTGGAGGCCGATGCCGAATATGGCTTGAAGCGCCGTTCTCTGCCCGATTTGAGCAGCGAATTTGTATCAATGCAAGGCCTTTTGTATGATTTAATAAAGGTACTTACCGCTAATCCCGACAACAACGTGGCACGCGAATATGCCATCGCCTGCTTGCTGTTGGGAAAGAACTTCGACGCAATCCGCTACTTCGTAGAGGAGTATTATGGAACGCCTATGTTGCCCACAATGCCTACTCGCTTGCAGGAGGCTGTGGTAACATACTCGGAGCGTGATATGGATTATTGTCGTCGTTATGGCGTAAGCGAACAGACTATTTCGCATTTTGCGTCGTTCCGTCAGAAGATTCTGAACATACGCCATCGCCAACCCAATGCAAACCCAAAATCGCAAATGAGCGAGTTCCGTGATACATTCTGGTACTATATGCTCAACTAATGCTAGAACACTTCTAAATATCAATTTTTAACCAATCAAATGGCTATGAGGAGAATGAGAGTTTTACTCTGCGTGGTAGCGGTCATTTCATTGGCTTCTTGCTCAACACGCAACGTTACCATAAGTCGATCACTCGACACCGAAGCCGATATTTTTCCCGACTATAAGGATATTGTCATCCCTTGCAACATCGCACCAATGAACTTCAACGTGCTGAGCGAAGGCGACCACCAGCTCATCATCGAGGGCTCAGAGTCGCAGTTGCAGGTAGCCGCAGAGGATGGTCTCTTCGATATTCCTATTAAGGAGTGGCGTCGTCTGTTGCGCGAAAATATGGGACAGAAACTACGTTTTACGGTGGCACGCGCCGATGGTGGCGAGTGGCTTGCCCACAAGCCATTCACGATGGAGATTTCGCCCGATTCAATTGATAGCCATATGGCCTATCGTCTGTTGCCTCCCGCCGAGCAGTGGCTCACAATCAGCATCCAGCAGCGCAATCTCGAAACTTTTGAGCAGAAGGTAATCTATGAAAATAAACTCTCTGAGAATAACTGCATCAATTGCCACACTTTCCCCGCTCGTAATCCTAATAAGATGATGTTCCACCTGCGTGCAAAGAACTATAACGGCACAGCGTATGTCAACAATGGCAAGGTGACAAAACTCAACACCAAGACTCCCGAAACTATTTCAAGCCTTGTATACCCCTATTGGCATCCTACGGAGCGTTATATCGTAGTTTCAACCAATATCATCTACCAAAGCTACTACTACCACAGCGAGGATCGTATGGAAGTGTACGACGAGAAGTCTGACGTTGTAGTGTACGATGTTGAGAAAGGTGAACTTTTCACCAACGAGTATCTATCATCGCCTACTGCAATGGAGACCCTGCCCACATTCTCACCCGATGGCAAGAAGCTCTATTATTGTACGGCCGAGAATGTCGAGAATATCGGTTTGAATATCGAGAAGCTCAAGTATAGCCTCTGTAGCGTAGATTTCGATGCCGAGAAGGGCGAGATTGGCACCAAGGTAGACACGCTGTTCAATGCTCCGCTAGATGGTCGTAGCATCAGTTTCCCGCGAATTTCACCCGACGGCAAGCAGATGGTAATCGTTTTGATGCGATATGGCAACTGGTCGATCAACCACAAGGATGCCGACCTCTATACGCTCGACCTCACCACAGGCGAAACAAAGCCCATTGAGATTCTTAATACTGACGAGGTGGAGAGTTACCACTCGTGGAGCTCAAACAGCCGCTGGATGGTATTCAGTAGCCGTCGTGACGACCGACTATATACTCGTCCCTACTTCACCTACGTGAGCGAGGATGGCACCTACCATAAGCCATTCCTATTGCCACAACGAAATCCGCTTACTCACTACCGTGATATTCTGCACGCCTATAACATTCCCGAACTCATTAGTGGCGAGGTGAAAGTTAAGGCACACGACATTGCAACCGCTATGCGCGAAGAGGGTACTACACTAACCTTCCGCAAGTAAATATCACTCCTTCATACTACCTGCCCGACCTTTATAGGTTGGGCAGGTTTTATTTTGCTCAATTTTTGCAATTCGAAACTAAACAAAATACCTCGCAGACAATAATATGAGGGAGCTTTTTGACGTTATCCTACTGAGGATAGCCATTGGGCGCTATTTTGAAGTGAAATTTCAAAGTTTTATTTTGAAATCTAGTGTTTTATGTATTATCTTTGTATAGAGAACCTAAAAATTACCTAATTACGATGACCAGAGAAGTGGATGTTATCATCATTGGAGGTGGAGCTACAGGTGCAGGCGTTGCTCGCGACTGCGCATTGCGAGGCATCAAGTCACTGCTTATCGAGCGAGGTGACATAGCTACAGGTGCTACGGGCCGAAATCACGGACTGCTGCACAGCGGAGCACGTTATGCTGTCACCGATCGTGAATCTGCCGAGGAGTGCATTAAGGAGAATATGATTCTTAGACGCATCGCTTCGCATTGTGTCGAGCAGACCGATGGTCTGTTCATAAGCCTACCAGAAGATGGTCTGGAATTCCAAGCAAAATTCATCGACGCTTGCCGTGCAGCAGGTATCCGTGCCGATGCTATCGACCCGAAAGAGGCGCTACTGTTGGAGCCTTCGGCTAATCCCGAGATGATAGGTGCCGTTCGCGTGCCCGACGGTGCTGTGGACCCCTTCCGCCTCACTACAGCCAACCTCGTCGACGCTAAGCTAAATGGAGCCGAGGTGTTGACATACCATCGGGTGGAGGATTTCATCCGCAATCAAAACCGCATTGTGGGTGTCGTTGTACGCGACATGCATACAAATGAGGTCAAGGAGTTACGTTCAAAGATTGTTGTAAATGCAGGTGGTATATGGGGCCACGACCTGGCTACTAAAGCTGGCGTTACGGTGAAGATGTTGCCCGCCAAGGGTTCACTACTAATCTTCGGCCACCGAGTTAACAACGTTGTGATTAACCGCTGTCGCAAACCTGCCGACGCTGATATATTGGTGCCCGGTGATACAATATCGCTCATCGGTACCACATCGAGTAAAGTACCCTTCGACGAGGTAGATAATATGTACGTCACAGCCGACGAGGTGGATTTGTTGCTACGCGAAGGCACAAAACTTGCCCCATCGTTGGCCCATACTCGCATTTTGCGTGCCTACGCAGGTGTACGCCCGCTCGTAGCATCTGACGATGACCCAAGTGGACGTAGTGTGAGTCGAGGCATCGTATTGCTGGATCACGCCACACGCGATGGCCTCGAGGGATTTATCACCATTACGGGTGGTAAGCTGATGACCTATCGACTTATGGCCGAGTGGACTACCGACCTAATCTGCAAGAAACTCAAAATATCGAAAAAATGTAAGACAGCCGAGCTTAAACTTCCTGGTTCTCGCCAGAAAGAAGAGCGACTCTCAAAACGTCTGCACTCTATACCAACAGTCCAACGCGAATCGGTGATTAACCGCCACGGCGATATGGTCGAACGAGTAAATATGGGCGACGCTGCTCACCGCTCACTTGTGTGCGAGTGCGAGGAGGTATCGGTAGGCGAGGTTAAGTATGCGCTCAACGAGTTGGACGTTCGAAATCTGGTCGATTTACGTCGTCGTACCCGCGTTGGTATGGGAACCTGCCAAGGCGAGTTGTGTGCGTGTCGTGCCGCAGGCATTATGGCCGAGGCTGGCAAGTATTGCAGTCAGCGTGCGAAGCAGGATTTGACAGACTTCCTCAACGAGCGCTGGAAAGGTATGGCTCCAGTGGCTTGGGGCGATACGTTGCGTGAGAGTCAGTTCACAATCTGGCTCTACGATGGAGTATGTGGTTTGAAAAACGAAAAAAAGATATAAAATGAGATTCGACACTGTAATCATCGGAGGTGGTTTAGCCGGACTCATATGTGGCATACACCTCTCAAAACGAGGCCAACGTTGCGCCATTATCTCGTCGGGACAGAGTGCACTGCACTTCTCGTCGGGTTCACTTGATTTGTTGGGTACACTACCCAACTCAGAGAATGTGGAAAGTCCCGTTGAAGCATTAACAGCACTAGTCGAGCAGGCTCCCAATCACCCCTACTCCCGCTTCAATGCCGAGCGTTTCGTAACGCTTGCCAACAAGGGTGCAGAACTACTACGCGAGGCTGGAATAGATATTATCGGCTCTGCCGAGAAGAATCATTACCGTCTGACACCTACTGGTGCGATGAAGCCTACATGGCTCACCTTTGGCGGCTATGTACACAGCGCAAGCCCCGAGGAGTTGGAGTGGAAGAGTGTGGCTCTATTCAATGCTGAGGGTTTTCTCGACTTCTATCCGCAGTTCCTTGCCGATGAGATGCGTCGCAAGGGTACAAAATGCAACGTACATACGTTTAATCTTCCAGAGCTGGAGATACTGCGTCAAAATCCCACCGAGATGCGCTCGGCTAACATTGCCCGCATATTCGACAACGAGGCAACGCTCAACGAGCTTGCCAACCAGATAGCCTCACGCATAGGAGATGAGCAGGCTGTGCTGCTGCCCGCCTTTATGGGAATTAACTCACAGGGCAACTTGAAATATCTTATGCACAGGCTAAATCGCCCTGTGGCCGTTGTGGCTACACTTCCGCCATCGGTACCAGGATTGCAGGTGCAGACTCTCCTACGCCGTTATTTCCAGGAGTTGGGTGGCATATATATGCTGGGCGACACAGCCATAGGATATCAGGCAACTCAGGATCAGATTTCAGCACTCTACACTCGCAACCACGGCGACATTGCCATTAAGGCTGATAACTATGTACTGGCTACGGGTAGTTTCTTCAGCGGTGGATTGGTTGCAACAAACACCGAGGTGTATGAGCCACTATTCAAGGTAGATGTATGCTACGACTCAGAGCGTGAGAAGTGGTACGACCGTGACCTATTTCAAGCGCAGGGATATGAACACTTTGGCGTTGCCACCACACCCACATTCAACGCTCAGCGCGCAGGCCAGCCCATTGAAAATCTCTATGCAGTGGGTGCAGCACTGGCAGGATTTAATGCCGTTAAGCAGGTCTGCGGTGCAGGAGTATCGATATTGACTGCCATCGAGGTTGCAGAACAAATTTTAAGCAAGATGTAGTTATTATGACAGAGCATAGTGAATTTAATTTCGAACAGTGTATAAAATGTACCGTCTGCACGGTATATTGCCCCGTTGCAGCTGTCAATCCGCTATTTCCCGGTCCCAAACAGGCTGGTCCCGATGGCGAACGATTGCGTCTTAAAGATAAGGGGTTCTTCGATGAATCGCTCAAGATGTGTCTCAATTGCAAGCGTTGCGAGGTGGCTTGTCCGTCGAATGTGCGTATTGGCGACATTATTCAGGCGGCTCGCATCAAGCATAGCCGCAAAGGGCCTGGATTACGCGAGCGTCTGCTGGCAAACACCGACTTCATAGGCTCGATGGCTACACCATTTGCTCCGCTGGTTAATATGACCGTGGGGTTGAAGCCTGTAAAGATGGTGATGGACAAGGTTATTGGCATCGACCATCATCGCACATTCCCCCGCTATGCATTTGGCACATTCGAGGGTTGGCTCAAGCGCAAACGTAAAAAACAGTCGAAGTTTGCTCGCCAGATAAGCTATTTCCACGGCTGCTATGTAAATTACAACAACCCGCAGTTGGGCAAGGATTTTGTCAAGGTAATGAATGCCCTAGGCATTGGTGTGCAGTTGCTCGAGAAGGAGAAGTGTTGCGGTGTACCGCTCATCTCCAACGGACTCATCGACAAGGCACGTCGTCAGGGTGAGCACAACACTGCACTGCTACGCCAATCTATTATAGAGAACAACCGCCCCGTAGTAGGTACATCGACTACCTGTACGTTTACATTGCGTGACGAATATCCCCATCTGCTCAGCATCGACAATGCCGACATCAGGGATAAGATTGACCTTGCAACACGTTATATCTACCGCATACTCGAATCGGGCGAGGTGCAGTTGCGCTTCAAGAAAAACGCGCCCCAGCGCCGCGTGGCATACCATACTGCGTGCCATATGGAGAAGTTGGGCTGGGCATACTACTCGATTGCACTACTCAAGATGATACCTTCGGTTGAACTTACCATACTCGACTCGCAGTGTTGTGGTATTGCAGGAACTTATGGCTTTAAGAAGGAGAACTACCCCACGGCACAGGCCATTGGCGACACTCTCTTCCGCAAGATCGAGGCCAGCGGTTGCGACGTTGTATCGACCGACTGTGAGACCTGCAAATGGCAGATAGAGATGTCGACATCGAAACCTGTCGTGCATCCCATATCACTGCTCGCCGAAGCATTGGAATAGATAAAAAAGGCTGCTAACTCTTGGGTTAGCAGCCTTTTAATTTTAGGATTTTATTAAACCAGACGACGGATAATTTGCTCACGATCGCCTGCGAGGAAGTCGATAATAGGAATCTCTATCATAGTGTAAGCGCCCGGCTTCTGACGCAATACGGCACGTGCACCAGCCACCAAAATCTGACTTGTAAGACCAGGGTTATCAATGCTCATATTGAACTCGAAGCGCTGGTTCTGCGTCTTGCCCGACACGCCCTTACGCACCATATTTACACCGTGGCCCATATCCTTCAACGCCTCAACACTCTCAACTAACATAACGTGTGTCTCATCGTGAACGAAGTAGGGATCACTCTTGATAGCCTCGGAAACTTTTGCGAAGTCGTAACCCTCCTCCAGCTCGATATATACCATACGGCGGTGGATACCTGTACCTACGGGAATAGTCATCGACAATGCAGCCTTAACACCTTCGATAGCCTTTACCGCTACCGTGTGACCCATACTCATACCAGGGCCGAAGTTTGTGTAGGTAATACCCTGCGGAGCGCATACCTCCAACAAAGCACGAACAACAGAGTCACTTCCTGGATCCCAGCCTGTAGAGATAAGTGCGGCAGCACCTGCCTCACGAGCAACCTCGTCCAATCGGGCTCGCATATCGGCAATACCGGTGTGAATATCGAAACTATCAACGGTAGAGATACCCAACTTCAAAGCTGTAACGGCGCTCTGCTCCACCAGACGCGATGGAGTACAAAGAATGGCAACATCTACATCGGCAAGCTCCTCCAACGAGCTTACAACGGGATAAGCTGGCTCTCCCGCTGCTGCAACCGACGATGCGCGACGCACGATACCTGCAATCTCAAAATCTGCGGCGGCCTCCAAAGCCTCCACTACATATTTACCTATATTGCCGTAACCTACGACGGCAGCTCTAATCTTTTTCATAACCAACCTAAATTATCGTTTCTGCAAAGATAGTAGTTTTTGCAAACCATCAATAAAAAAAACGCTATTTTTTTCGTCTGTAAGCTAGCTAATTAAAGAAAAAAGGCTACCGAAATATTCGGTAGCCACGGTTGCTTAAGAATCGTACAATCTGATTAGGGGCAAGACCTGCAAGTCCGCCCGATTGAGCGATACAGTGTTATTTATTAGGTGTATAAATCAACTTTTTGGTCTGGGGATCGCGTGAGAACTGCTTAAAGTAATCCCACATAATCTGCGCCGTAGGCATAAAGTTCCAATGGCCATAATCCATAACAGCCACAATGCATACCAGAGGTTTCTCACCCTTATAGTGTTGACCCATCTCGATGCGAATACCCTCGCCCTTGTTGGTAACGATGGTCTGGCGATCCTTAAGGGTGAAGCCGAATACGGCATCCTTTTCAAAGTCGAGATCCATCACCACATCCATACCATTCATCTGCTGGTAGGTGTTCCATGCATTCAAATAGCTATTATCCTTATAGTTGTCGGGCGTAAAGTATGGCACTACCATATCGGCTGTACCCAACACCGAACAGTACGCCATCTCCACCGCACCACGCTTCTGAGTAGCCTCATCCCACATAGCATCAAAATTTGAGAACAGGCCGCGTGCACCCTTGAAGATACCACCCGAGTGACCTCCTACGGCAGCAAAGAGGTGCGATTTCTTAATACCCAGAGCTGTAGCTGTCATCGAACCTGCCGACAAACCCTCGGCGTAGATGCGTGTGGGGTCGAGCTGAGGATACTTTGCCAGAAGCTGATACAACACCTGCTCTACGCCATCGTGACCCATAGCGCCATAGTTGCGACTACCCTGCCACTCCATCTCCACCACAAAGAAACGCTCCTTGCCTGCCACCTGAATAAAGCCCGATGTCTCGGCCTGCGTGCGGGGATCGTTGGTATTTCCGTGCAGAAGCACCATTACAGGAACACTCTTTTCGGGGGCGCCCTCAATCAACTCCTCGGGCCAATACTCATACCATAGCCACGGCAGACCCTGACGCTGCTCGGTGATAACAACCTCACGCTTGATGCCTAGCGCCTCCCAGTCGGTGAAAGGCTCTAACTCGCCTGCGCCATACTGGCCGAAGGTCATACCTTCGTAGTGAGTATGCTTGTAGTTGTTGTAACGGAAGTTCTTGCCCAGCACCTCGCGCCACGCATCGGCAAAAATATCCGACAGTGAAGCCTCAGCGTTCTCATTCACAGCCACAACGAGCAACGGCTCATCAGCATTTACATACTTGTTTGCATCCTGCGCCTGTGTCTTGTTTATCGCTACATAGCTCTTAGCCACGTTTTTGGCACCCTTGCCAGCCACATAGGCAGGAACGCCATACGACGACGCTGGAGCCTTGGCAGCTTTACCACCGATGGTCAAAATTCCCGCAATGTGCGATGCGGCATCGGTCATTGCGAGCGCACTGTTTACAAACGTAGCACCTGCGCCAACACCCACAACCTTCAGGTTTCCAGAACGGGCACGGTTGAACATCTCCACAAAGGCATCGAAGTCAGCCTTCACATCGTACTTATCGCCCACGGGGTTAAGTACAAACACCGCCGACTGATTTGCCTCGGCTGTGGGCAACATACCCAACTCCTCGAGCAAAGCCTTAGCACCGGCCTCATCGACCTTCGAATCGGGATACACGAAGAATGTAGGCGCATTGTTATGCGAACGACCTACATCTTGTGCACTGTTATACCAGCGCTGCGAAAAAGCGACATAATCGGGATTGGGATTTTGGCCCTGTCCCTGCGCAAAGGTGACCACTGCAACGGCAACGGCTACAAAAAGTAATAACGACTTTTTCATATGCTTAATTATATTTAGTTTCATTGCCCGTGCCGTCGGCACACGGCATAGATTTAAATGATAGTAAAGTTACGCAGAAGTCTGCTAATTAACAAATCTAATTGCCTCAGAGTAAAAAAAAGGCTATCCAACAATTCTGTCAGATAGCCTTTAAGCGAAATATTAGCCGAAGATTAGCGTCTACCACTCTTCTGCTGCTGACGCATCATCTCCTCCTGTTGACGCATCAACTCCTCGTAGCGGAGCTGGAACTTCGACTTCTTCTTGTTCTTATGCTTAGCCGAGTTCTTCTCCATCATATAACGAATCTTATCGTCATCGACAAAACGACGAATAGATGTCATAATAATCATTGTCAGCACCTGTGAAATCAGATAGTAGTAGCACAGACCCGATGCATAGTCGTTAAACCAGAAGAGCATCATTGCGGGCATCATATACACCATCATAAACTTCATACCTGCCATACCCGGCTGCGACGAAGCAGTCTGCTGATAGTTAAGGTACGAGAAGCCTATCATCGCAAGACCCATCAACAGACAGAACAAGCTAACGTGGTCGCCATAGAAGGGGATCGAGAAAGGCAAGTCGAGCACGCTATCGTACGACGACAAGTCGTCAGACCAAAGGAACGACTGGCCACGCAACTCGATACTTACGGGCAAGAAACGGAACAACGCAATAAGAATAGGCATCTGAATGAGCAAAGGAATACATCCGCCCATAGGGTTGATACCAGCCTTCTTATAAAGGTTCATCATCTCCTGCTGCTTCTTCATTGCATCCTCCTGCTTGGGATACTTCTCATTCAAGGCATCCATCTCGGGCTTGATTACGCGCATCTTAGCCGTCGAGAGGTAGCTCTTATAGGTAAGAGGCAAAATGAGCAACTTAACCAGAATAGTAAGGATAAGGATGATGATACCGAAGCTTGCGATGTAGTTACGCAAGAAATCGAACACGGGAATCACAATCCAGCGGTTGAACCAACCTACCAACCAGCCACCCAGAGGGATCAAGCGCTCCATAGCGAGCTCCTCACCATCGGGCGATACCACATCCTTCAACACGGCATACTTGTTGGGGCCACAATAGAGGGAGAAGTGATAATCGGTAGTCTGGGGTGTATAGGGCACGCCCATACGAGTCGAGAAGCTCTTCACGAAGCCCGAGCCATCAGCCTCGGCTGTATAGCCCATATCGGCATAAGCGAAGTTATCGTAAGCAATGAAGGCCTGCGAGAAGAACTGTTGGCGGAATGCCACCCAGTTAACATCGCTCTGTACCTGCTCATCCTTAGACTCGCCCATACCCAAATCCTCGACACCTTCCTCACCAGGCAAGCGGTAAGAGATTGTGGTGTACATATTCTCGGTCTTGTAGCTACGCTCGTTCTGATATGTACGGTCGCTCCACGCAAGGCCCAAGGTAGACTGCTGGGCCATAATGGGAGAGAGATTCTGCAACTTTACGTTGAAATCAACAAGGTAGTCGCGCGAAGGATTCTTCTCATCGTACAATATATACTCATACTGCAAGTATGCATCCTCGGCAACCTCCAACTTCATAGTCAGCACCTGACGATCGCCCTCGCGGCGCACGCCCTCGGTCTGGAACACATACTCCGAAGTATTTACCTTCACAGTATTAAGACCACGCTTAACGTAGAACTCCATATCGAACATCGCAGTCGAGGGGTCGAACAAAGTTACCTTCTCGGTACGCTCATCCTTGGGAGCATACTTGGTGTACTCCTCCAATACCACCTTCTGCATTGCACCACCTTTGGTAGTGAAGTCGATGGTAAGGTAGTCATTCTTCATCTCGACCTGCTTGGGCTCGGCATTGCGGGCTGCAACCAGCGCTCCACCAAACATTGCTGTCTCACGCTCTGCGGCTAAAGCCATTGAGAGTGAATCGTTAGCCATCACGGCATCAGTAGCCTCAGCCTCTACGGCTGCAACCTCCGTAGCAGCCTGCTCGGCCTGCACGGTTGCCATATATTCTTGATATTCTGCCTGCTGCTTGGAATTATACACTACATAGCCGATAAAGATCAGCGACATAAGGACAACTCCAATGATTGTTTTCTTATCCATTTCTTGGTTTTAATGTTATTATTACTTCTCAGCCTTCTCGTCGGCTGCACACTTCGACTGATGCTTCATAGCCGCAGCAACGAAAGCCACGAACAACGGAGCGGGGGTTGATACAGTACTCTTATACTCGGGGTTATACATAACCGACACAAACCAAGGATGCGACTGCAACTCCAACACCTCAATAAGGCCTGTCTCGGGGTTAACACCTGTAGCGGTCATACCTGCAGCCTCAAACTTGGGCAGGAATGTATCGTTGAACTCATAACGGTGGCGGTGACGCTCCACAATCGACTCGGTGCCATAAGCAGTGGCAGCCTTCGATCCAGCCTTGAGGGCGCAGGGGTAACCACCCAAACGCATTGTGCTACCCTTCTCGGTAGTCTTCTTCTGCTCCTCCATAAGGTCGATAATCGGGCTCTTGGTCTGGGGATCCATCTCACGTGAGTGAGCATCAGCCATACCCAATACGTTACGAGCAAACTCCACGATAGCGGCCTGCATACCCAAGCCTACACCGAAGAAAGGAATGTTGTTCTCGCGAGCATAGCGCACAGCGGCAACCTTACCCTCGAAACCACGAACACCTGAACCGGGGGCTACGAAGATACCCGACACACCACCCAACAACTCGGCAGCATTCTCCTTGGTAACCTGCTCGGCGGGGATATAATGTACCTTAACCTTGCAGTGGTTCATTGCACCTGCGTGGATGAATGACTCGTTGATTGACTTATAAGCATCGGGCAACTCGGTATACTTACCAACCAAAGCAACCTCTACGTTATACTTGGGATACTTAATCTTATCAACGAACTCGCTCCAAGCCTTCAGGTTGGGCTCGTCAGCATCGGTAATACCCAACTTACGAAGGATAACATCGTCGAGATGCTGGTCGTGCATACGCAAGGGGACCTCATAGATGGTAGGAACGTCGATTGACTCCACAACGGCATCCTCGGTCACGTTGCAGAACAGAGCCACCTTACGGCGAACATCCTCGGCAAGGCTCGACTCGGCACGCAATACCAATACATCGGGCTGAACACCTTCCGACTGCAACTCCTTAACAGAGTGCTGCGTAGGCTTGGTCTTCATCTCGTGAGCAGCAGCCATATAGGGAACCCAAGCAAGGTGAATCAAGAGTGAATTCTGATAACCCAGCTGGTTACGCAACTGACGTACTGACTCGATGTAGGGCAACGACTCAATGTCGCCTACCGTACCACCAATCTCCGAGATGATTACATCATACTTCTTGGTTGTACCCAACAACTGGATGCGACGCTTAATCTCGTCGGTGATGTGGGGAATGACCTGCACGGTCTTACCCATAAACTCGCCACGACGCTCCTTCTCGAGAATCTCCTTATATATCTTACCCGTAGTAACGGTGTTGTTCATCGTTGTGGGGATTGAGGTAAAACGCTCGTAGTGACCCAAGTCGAGGTCACACTCGGTTCCATCCTCGGTAACATAACTCTCACCGTGCTCATAGGGGTTCAAACGGCCCGGATCAGCGTTGATATAGGGATCAAACTTCTGAACTGCCACCGAATAACCTCGTGCCTGAAGCAGACGTGCAACAGTGGCCGAAATAATACCTTTGCCTAATGACGATGCCACACCTCCTGTAACGAAGATGTACTTTGGTTTACTGAGTTTCATAATCGTATATCTGTTAAATTATCCTATTTATTCTTAACCTAACGAGTCGGACTCACGGTGTGGGCCGCGAGTCCGACCGTGCGTACTCTCTAAAATCTATGTCGTTTACTCCTCGGCCGAGCGGGCGTCAATCAGGCGTACCTTCTCGATGGTGTCCTGCAACTCCTGCTTCGACTTGGCTATCTTCTCGCGAATGTCGGCCACCATAGCCTCGGCATTCTTCGACTTCGAGAAGAATCCGATGTTATTCTCAAGCAAAGCAATATCCTGCTCCATCTGGCGTACCTTGTTGACCAATCGCTCACGCTCATTCTTCAAGCGTTTGTCACCGCTGCCCTTCATACCCTGCAAG
Organism: Alistipes sp.; assembly: GCA_045630065.1. Lineage (GTDB taxonomy): Bacteria > Bacteroidota > Bacteroidia > Bacteroidales > Rikenellaceae > Alistipes. The sequence goes on along the minus strand of JAZQSN010000059.1, from coordinate 31,840 downwards.
CGCTCCTTGAAGCGGTTCATCGAGCGATCACGCTCTGATCCGCGCAACACACCGAAGAGCTGATCGACAGCAGCCTTATACTTCTTCTGCACAGCATCCTTCTGCTTGATGGGCACGAAGCCAATCTCGCTCCAACGACGCTGGAACTCCTTAATCATATCATAACCACCCTGCTTTACGTCGGCGGCCAACATCTCCTCAATAAGAGCCAACTTCTTCTGCAGGTTAGACTCGTGCTCACCCTCGATGTTTGCAAAATGCTGCGACTTTCGCTCAAAGAAGTTGTCGCAAGCGGCACGGAAACGCTTCCACACCTGATCTGAATAGCGACGTGACACGGCACCCACCTGCTTCCACTTGGCTTGCAAGGCGAGCAACTCCTCGGTAGCGTGCTTCCAATCCTCGCTCGACTGCAGAGCCTCGGCTGCCTCGCAGAGCTCCTGCTTGAGGGCAAGGTTGTGTTCCATCTCACTCTTAACGCCGGCATAGAACTCACGCTTTGCTTCAAAGAAACGGTCGCAAGCGGTACGGAAACGCTCATAGATGCGGGTGTTCTCCTTCTTGGGAGCATAGCCGATAGTGCGCCACATCTTCTGAATCTCGATAAGGCGCTCGCTGGCCTTGTTCCACTCCTTACGCGAGGTGTAGGGTTGCTCGGCCAGAGCCTCGGTCTTCGAGCAGAGCTCCTGCTTGAGTTCGAGGTTTCGCATCTGCTCCTGCTTGATGGCATCGAAGTGCTCCTGGTGCTGTTTATTGATACGAGCCGATGCCGCCTTGAAGCGCTCCCACAACGACTCCTTATACTCGTTGGCTACGGGACCTGTCTCACGCCACTCGTCGTGCAGTTTCTGCAACTTATGGAAAGCCTCCACGATAGAGGGCTCAAGAATAAGAGCCTCGGCAGCCTCGCAGAGTTGCATCTTCTGCTCGTAGTTCTTCTTCAGATCCAGATCACGCAGTTCTTTGTTTATCTTGATAAAATTGTAGAAATTCTCAACGTGAAGGTTGTAGGTCTCCCACAAATCCTTAACCTTAGCCTGCGGCACAACGCCCACATCCTTCCAGCGCTGCTGCAAGTCGCGGAACTTGGCAAAGGTATTGTTCAACGTCTCATCGGAATTAACTAACTCTTTGAGTTCCTCAATGATGGCCAACTTACTCTTCAGATTCTCCTCCTTAGTAGAGTCGAGGTTGGCAATATACTCATCACGACGACTGCGATACTCCTTGAAGAGCTCCTTCAAACGAGCCTCTAGGCCATCGGCCACGGGAACAAACTCGGCACCCTCACCCTGCTCAGCCTCAAATGCCTTGCGGGCTGCATCGACCTCGGCGCGATGTAATTTATAGAATGCAATCTTGATTGCCTCAACACTCTTGCGAAGAGTCTGCACGGGTTCGTTCTCCAACATAGTAGCGAACTTATCGACAAGCTCCTGCTTGGTGCAACTGCCCAAATCACCTCTATCGACATCGGCAGCAGCCTCCTCCTCGACCATCTCATCGCCAATAGCAAGTCCAGCCTGCTCGGCATCGAGAGCAGCATCCTCTTCAGCAAAATCGGCTGCAACTTGCTCTGCGGCAGCCTCAACATCATTATCCGTGGTCTCATCGACGGCTATCGAATCACCACCTGCGGTAGTTACATTAAGCGCATCGTCGGACTTGCCGACCAACTCCTCAGGAGTTGCGTTGTTAGGATTTTCAGTGATCATCACCTCTTCAGTTTTAGTGTTACTTGCTTCTATAAAGCATATAGATGTGCAAATATAAGAAATTTCTCGCTTCATTATCCGTTTTTTTTGCGGGATTTTTGTATATTTGTAGAAAATTCACTCATTATGGGATACCGTATACTACTTATCGACGACGAGGATGATATACTGGAGTTCGTGAAATACAACCTTTCACGCGACGGATACGAAGTATTTACAGCCTCAAATGGCGCAGAAGGATTGGAAATGGCGCTCAAAGTAAAGCCCCATCTGATTCTTCTTGATATGATGATGCCCGTACTCGACGGCATCGAGACCTGCAAAGCATTGCGACGCTCGCCCGTGCTGAAGAATGTAATGATTGTATTCCTCTCGGCCGTGGGTAGTGAAGATACCCAGTTGCAGGGTTACAATGCCGGCGCCGACGACTATATCAATAAACCCATCAAGATGAACATCCTGCGCAGCCGTGTGCAGGCAATCCTCAAGCGCATCACTCCCGTCGAGGAGAGCGACAAGATTGAGATTGACCGCGAGCACTACCTTGTACGCAAGGGTGGCGAGACTATCGTATTGCCACGCAAGGAGTTCGCCCTGCTTGAGTTATTACACTCACAGCCCGGCAAACTCTTCACTCGTGAGGAGATTTACGCCAAAGTGTGGGGTAACAAGGTTGTCGTGGGTGACCGCACAATCGACGTGCATATCCGCAAACTGCGACAGAAGATTGGCGAGGAGCATATTCTCACCGTAAAGGGCGTAGGCTACAAATACGAAGAGGCGCAAGAGGAGGAGCAGACCGCATAACCAAGCTATCAGCACATCTCCAATTGTCACAAAACCCAAACTCATGAAACACATTTTTACACTCGTGCTCGCACTGGTAGCCACCATTACGGCTTCGGCGCAAGCATTTGATGATTATTTCTTAAATAGAACACTTCGCATCGATTACATCTTCACGGGCAATATCGAGCAACAGATGATCGCGCTCGATGAATTGGCCTCTGAAGAGGGTTGGGTCGGTCGTCGCATAAACCTTGATAGCGTGCCCGTAAGAGGCAATGGCGATGTAAAAGTGATTGACGCCGAGAGCGGAAAGATAATCTACCGCACATCGTTCTCAAGTCTTTTTCAAGAGTGGCTCGTAACCGACGAGGCCACGCAGCTAACCAAGAGCTTTGAGGCAACCTTTCTTGTGCCATTTCCCAAGAAGGATGTTTTCGTCGAGATTACCCTACTTAGCAACGAGGGCGTAGAGCAGGCATCTATGCGCCACAGCGTCTCGCCTGGCGACAAACTTATCCGCAATATGGACAAACGCGAGACGGCACCCTATGAGTACCTACTCAAGAGCGGCTCAGCAGAGAAATGCATCGACGTAGCCATCATTGCCGAGGGATATACCGAGGCCGAGATGGATATATTTATGAAGGATGCACGCACAGCGTGCGATGAGATTTTTGCATATGAACCCTTCGCCTCACACAAGGATAAATTCAATGTCGTGGCAGTTAAGCTCGCCTCAAAGCAGAGCGATGTAAGTGTTCCGCAACTCAACTCGTGGCGCGAGACAGCACTGAACTCAAATTTCCACACCTTCTACTCTCCCCGATACCTAACCACCAATAGCGTGCACCTTATTCACGATGCGCTTGTGGGTATCGATTACGAGCACCTAATTATTTTGGCCAACACCGACACCTACGGAGGTGGCGGCATCTACAACTCATATACGCTCACTACAGCCCATAATCCCTACTTCAAGCCCGTCGTGGTGCACGAGTTCGGCCACTCATTCGGAGCCTTGGCCGACGAGTATTTCTATGAGCAGGAGGACCACACCGAGGGGACCTACAAACTTGGTTATGAGCCTTGGGAGCAGAACATTACAACACTGGTAGACTTCGACTCAAAATGGAAGGATATGCTCGACAAAAATACCCCCATTCCCACCGAGCCTACCGACAAGCGCAAGGAGCGCTACACTATAGGCGTATATGAGGGTGGCGGCTATATGACCAAGGGTATGTATCGTCCGGCCGTAATATGCCGTATGCGCGACAACGTGGCCACTCAATTCTGCGATGTATGCCAACGAGCCATCGAACGAATTATATTATACAACACCGTGGAGGAGTAATTCACAAAAAAATCAAAGGGCGGAAAGTTTTTTCGCCCTTTTTTAGTACATCGTGCCACATTATTTTGTACCTTTGGGAGTGTTAATGCAAATATTGCATTTATCTACACTTTTTTCCCATCTGCGAACCCCAACTAAGCACCCTCGTGGCATATTAGTTGAGTCATCGTAAGGCTTAATTTAAGTGTGGAATTTCATTGATAAACACTAAAAATAAAATAATATCTAAAACAATGATTGTATTAGTTCTTAATTGCGGCTCATCGTCAATCAAGTATCAGGTTATCGACATCGACGACCAGAGCAACGCACTTTTGGCCAAAGGTTTGGTCGATCGTATCGGTCTTCCCGAGGGAAGCCTAACCCACAAGCCCACAGGCAAGGATAAGTATGAAGTTATTACTCCCATCGCCGACCACACTACAGGTATCAGCATGGTTTTGGAGGCTTTGACCGATGCCACTCACGGCGTAATCGAGAATCTGACCGACGTGAAGGCTGTAGGTCATCGTGTAGCTCACGGTGGTGAGTTCTTCAAGTCAAGCGTTGTAGTGGACGAGGAGGCAAAGCAAAATATCCGCTCTTTGTTTGAGATTGCACCCCTGCACAACCCTGCAAACTTGGAGGGTGTACTCTCAATCGAGAAGGTGTTGCCCGGCATTCCCCAGGTAGCCGTATTTGACACATCGTTCCACCAGACTATCCCCGCTATCAACTACCTTTACGCTCTGCCCGAGGAGTACTACAACAAATATCGAGTGCGTAAGTATGGTTTCCACGGCACAAGCCACAAGTATGTAGCAAAGGTTGGTGCTGAGTTGTGTGGCTTGGATCTTGAGAACTCAAAGATTATCACCTGCCACGTTGGTAATGGTGGCTCGGTAACAGCTATCCTCAACGGCAAGTCGTTCGACACATCGATGGGATTCTCTCCGCTCGATGGTTTGGTGATGGGTACACGTTGCGGTTCGGTTGACGCCAGCGCAATTACCTACATTGGCGAGAACGAGGGTATGTCGTACGCTGAGCTCAATGCTATGATGAACAAGAAGTCAGGCGTAATGGGCATGACAGGCCTGTCAAGCGATATGCGCGACATTGACGACGCTTACGATGCAGGCAACGAGAAGGCTATCGTGGCTCGCGATATGTATTACAACCGCGTAAAGAAGTTCGTGGGCGAGTATGCTGCCGAGATGGGTGGTGTTGATTTGGTAATCTTCACAGGTGGTGTTGGCGAGAACTCAGCCGACTTGCGTCGCTACGTTTGCGAGAATATGCAGTTTATGGGTATCGAGATCGATGAGAGCATCAACATCAAGACTCGTGGTACCAACACTATCCTCTCTACTCCCGAGGCAAAGGTTAAGGTTGCCGTTATCGCAACAAACGAGGAGTTGGTTATCGCTACCGATACATACAACCTCACAAAGAATCTTTAATAGACCAAATATCAAGAAACTAAAAAGAGAATAAAGATATGATTACACGTTTGGAAGAGATTGTTGCAGCTGCCGTTGCCCGTGGCAAGAAGCGTTTGGCAGTTGCCTATGGCCAAGATACCCACACTATCGAGGCTGTTTACAATGCTTGGAAGGAGGGTTTTGTAGAGGCTACCCTCTTCGGTGATAAGGCAACCATCGAGGCTGCTTGTGCTGAGTTGAATATCGATCCCACTGTATTCAACATCGTACACGAGACTAGCGACGTAACTTGCGTTAAGCTGGCTGTGCAGGCTGTTGTAAATGGTCAGGCCGACGTTTTGATGAAGGGCTTGGTTTCAACCGACAAGTATATGCGTGGCATCCTGAACAAGGAGGCTGGTTTGTTCCCCCCGAAGGGCGTATTGAGCCACGTTGCTGTTATCGAGCTCCCTGGTCGCAACAAGCTTATTTCAATCTCTGACGTTGCCGTTATCCCCGCTCCCGACTTCAAGCAGAAGCAGAAGCTCATCGGTTACTTGGCACAGACAGCCAAGATTCTGGGTGTAGAGGTTCCGAAGGTTGCCTGCATCACAGCTTCAGAGCAGGTGTTGCCCTCAGTTCCCTCATCAACCGAGGGTGCTATTCTGGCAAAGATGGGCGACCGTGGTCAGTTGGGTAAGGTTATCGTAGATGGTCCTTTGTCGTTGGACGTTGCTCTCTATAAGGAAGTTGCCGAGCACAAGAAGGTTACAGGCTCAAGCGTTGCCGGTGACCCCGACTGCTTGCTCTTCCCTAACATCGAGTCGGCAAACGTATTCTTCAAGGCTGCTACACACATTGGTGGTGCCGAGTTGGCTGCTATGGTTATGGGTACTAAGGTTCCTTGCGTGCTTACCTCACGCGGTGACTCTGCCCTTACCAAGAAGTATTCGATTGCTCTTGCCTGCTTGGCAGCTCGCTAAAAAGCATACAATATGACTACACACTCAACCTCTACGTCGCTCGATCTTGAGGCGTTGTCACACTACACGGTGTTGGCAATCAACACAGGCTCCACATCGACCAAGGTAGCCGTCTATCGTGGCACGACACCTATTGTCGAGGCTTCGATTGCGCACTCAACCGAAGAGATTTCACGCTTTAGCTCGGTGCCCGAGCAGTATGAGTGGCGCAAGGAGGTTATACTTGAGACCCTTTTAGCAAAGGGATTTGATATTAACACCCTCTCGGCTGTCATAGGCCGAGGGGGCTTGTTGCATCCTATCGAGAGTGGTGTTTATGAGGTAAACGAGCAGATGCTCGATGACCTACGCACCACACCTCAACAGCACGCTTCCAATCTTGGTGCTATGATTGCATCGGAGATTGCATCACTTTGCCAGGTCAAGGCCTATATAGCCGACCCGGTGGTGGTGGACGAGCGTGATGAAGTTGCAAGAATCACAGGCATTAAGCAGATTCAGAGCCGTTCTATCTTTCACGCTCTGAATCAAAAGGCTACGGCACGTCGCTATGCCGACGACATTGGTCGCTGCTACGAGGATATGAATCTGGTGGTGGCACATATGGGTGGCGGCATATCGGTTGCTGCACACCGCAAGGGCAAAGTCGTCGACTGCAACAACGCACTCGATGGCGATGGCCCCATTGCTCCCGAGCGTGCAGGCACCATTCCAGCTGGAGATTTGATTGATCTCTGCTACTCGGGCGAATATAGCCACAAGCAGGCTCGCGAACTACTCGTTGGCAAGGGTGGCTTGGTATCGCTCACAGGCTCTAACGCAGTAAAGGGTTTGGAGGAGCAGGCTGCAGCAGGCGACAAGGTTGCCGACGACGCCATTAATGCAATGACCTATGGTGTGATTAAATACATCGGTCAAATGGCCGCCGTATTGCGTGGCGAGGTGGATGCCGTGCTGCTTACCGGAGGCATTGCCCACAGCAAGAGAATCACTGGTCAGATACGCGACTACTGCCAATTTATTGCACCTGTAGAGATTTACGCTGGCGAAAACGAACTGGAGGCACTGGCGATGAATGCCCTGCGAGTATTGCACGGCACAATAGAGTCAAAAATATACCAATAGAGATGAAGAAGATCTTAATCCTCAACGGCCCAAACCTCAACCTGCAAGGTACTCGTAACGTGGAGATATATGGCTCGACGACCTTCGAAGAGTACACTGCAACACTTGCCGAGCACTATACTGACAGAGTGGAGTTCGACTACTTTCAATCAAACATTGAGGGTGAGCTTATCAACGCCATTCACCAGAGTGTAGGCCGCTACGACGGTATCGTACTCAACGCCGGTGGCTATACCCACACATCGGTAGCGTTACGCGACGCTATCTCGGCCGTGACTACACCCGTTATAGAGGTGCACATATCATCGATTTTGGCACGCGAGGAGTTCCGCCACATCTCGATGATTGCCCCCGTAGCCAAAGGCTCGATTATGGGCTTTGGCCTCGACTCTTACCGTTTGGGAGTGGAGGCTCTGCTCGCATAATTAAAGCTTAAACGATGACCAAGAGGGAGAGTAAAGGTGGAAAACTCATCGAGCGCGTAGCATCGGGCGTTGCGTGGAGCATAGGCGAGAAGGTCGGCTCGGCTCTATTGCAAGCCGTGGTGAGTATCGTGGTGGCCAACCGCATAATGCCTATGGATATGGGTATTATGGCGGTGCTGACGGTGTTTATCACGCTCGCGCAGATTGTTGTCGATAGCGGTTTCTCGCAAACTCTTATCCGTAAGGTATCGCCCACCGAGGGCGACTACCTTGCGGTTTTTCGTTTTAATATTCTCTCCTCGGTAGCACTTTATCTCTTACTCTCGGCCCTCTCTCCACTTGTTGCCTCATACTACGATTGGCCTGAAATCGCGAAAGTAGCCCCTGTGCTATTCCTCTCTTTGCCGCTCAACGCATTGGGTGTGATTCAGAACACGATGATGGTACGCGAGATGCGCTTTGCCGAATTATCGACAATGTCTTTTATATCTTTTTTTGTCAGCGGAGTGGTAGCCATCGCTATGGCCGTTGCGGGCTTGGGTATATGGGCATTGGTGGGACAGCGCTTGAGTTCAATGGCAACAAAGTCGGCTATGCTATGGTGGCATAGCAGTTGGCGTCCTCGTAATATCTCCACACAAGGTGCGTTACGAGAGATGGCTCCATTTAGCCTTCGCCTGATGACGACCGAGATTATAACATCGATTTACAACAACATCTCACAACTATTCATCGGCAAGATGTACTCGGGCAGTGCGCTGGGCTGTTTTAATCAGGCACAGAAGTTGGTATATATGCCCTACTCGCTGATTTTATCAATCCAAAGCGTTACTTACCCTGCACTCTCACGCATAAAGGACGAAGATGAGAAATTTGCCGAGAGTTTTAGGCTTGTTGTGATGGCTACCTGCCTTATTATGTTCCCCATAATGGCGGGATTGATTGCTACGGCAGAGGATTTTTATATACTTCTGCTCAAACCCGATTGGCATCCTGCCATACCCTACTTTCGTATTATGTGTATAGGAGGTTTTCTTTACCCATTGCTATACATATCGTATAACATCTTGAAAGTAAAAAGCGACGGCTCAATAATTTTGCGCGTAGAGGTTATCAAGCGTACAATTATGACCGTCATACTGATCGTAACCATCCCCATAAGTGTGAAGGCTGTTGCATATGGCCTGGTGCTATCAGTTGCGTGCGAGATGATTCTTAATACGTGGTCGGCACTGCGCTATGTACGCATTACGCTTTTGCGGATATTACGAACAATTATGCCAATAGCGGTGCTAACGCTTGTGATGTACGTAGCAGTGATGTATGTGGGTGATTTGACCGCCGAGTGGAGCGTCGGTGCGCGACTCGGCATAAAGATTCTGACAGGCGTTGCGCTCTACCTCGTGGGCGGCATTGCGCTACGTATGGAAGCATTTAAGCAGAGCATAGCCCTGCTTAAACAAATCCTATCTCAAAAGCGTTAATCTTACTCCATAAGAGCCTTTTCTGCTGCCATAGCCACAGCGTAATCTATCTTATGGCGAGCAAACTTAGCCTTTATTGCTTCGAGGCAGAGATTGCCTATACTACCCTCGTGCGTGTGGTGCAATTCTCGGCAATCGTGCTCATAAGTACCCTTCTGCACTCGCATACCCACCTCGCGATAAGCATCGCGGAACGGCACTCCGGCAGCCACAGCATCGTTTACATCCTCAACTGTGAAGAGATATTTATAAATATCATTTGAGAGAATATCACGGTTAATCCTCATCTGACTAATACCCTCACCTACCATTCGCAGTACATCGCTAATCTCCTTAAACGCAGGTACATAAATCTCCTTCGTCAGCTGCATATCGCGGAAGTAGCCAGAGGGCAGATTTGTCGCAACAAGCGTAACCTCCATAGGCAAGGCCTGCAAGCGATTACACTTAGCACGCGAAAGTTCGAAAATATCTGGATTCTTCTTGTGCGGCATAATGCTTGAACCAGTGGTAAAGGCATCAGGCAACTTTACAAAGCCGAAGTTTGCACACGAATAGAGGCATACATCCTGCGCCAGACGACCTACCGTTGCTGCAATGGCAGCTATGGCTGTAAGCACCGTACGCTCGGTCTTACCACGCTGCATCTGCGCATAAACCGAGTTGTAGGCCAAATCCTCGAAGCCGAGCAGACGAGTGGTCATCGTGCGGTTAAGGGGCACCGATGAGCCGTAGCCAGCGCCCGAGCCCAAAGGGTTAGTATTCACCAAGCCGTAGGCAGCCTTAAGCATCAACAGATCGTCGGCCAATGCCTCGGCATAAGCGCTGAGCCACATACCAAACGACGAAGGCATAGCCACCTGCATATGAGTATAGCCAGGCATAAGAATATCCTTATACTCCTCGGCCTTGGCAATCAAAATCTCGAACAAAGACTCAACACTATTCTGCAACTCGACAAGAGCGCTACGCGAGAATAGTTTCAAATCGACCATCACCTGATCGTTGCGCGAACGGCCCGTGTGTATGCGCTTGCCTGCATCGCCACACATCTCGGTGAGCATAAACTCCACCTGCGAGTGAACATCCTCTACACCATCGGCAATAGCGAACTCGCCGGCAAGCACCTGCTGATGAATCTTCTTCAGACCCTCGGCCAACATATCGTGATCCTCATCAGAGAGAAGCCCAATCGAACGGAGCATCTTCATATGAGCCATATTGCCCAATACATCGGCCTCGGCCAAATACAGATCCAATTCGCGGTCGCGACCGACGGTAAACTCCTCAACAAACGAGTCTGTAGAATATCCTTTATCCCAAAGTTTCATTTTATATTATTTTTTCTATTATCAAATTATCGAGCACCGCGTAATACATCTCGATTGCTCGCTCAATATCGCTCATTACGATAAACTCATCAGCCGTATGCGAACGGGCGCTATCGCCAGGACCAAACTTAAGCGTCGGAAAGGGCATTACAGCCTGATTTGACATCGTGGGCGAGCCAAAGGGCTCACAACCCATCGCCACCAAACGCTCAACGGCAGGGTGATTGAGAGCCACTGACGATGAGTTAAGATGCGTCGAACGTGGCTGTACTTCACACTCCACATTGGCACGAATCTCAGCCAAAAGTTCTTCGTTCCGATAACACTCATTCACTCTCACATCGACCATAAAACGGCACTCGGCAGGCACTACATTATGTTGTGTTCCCGCCTCGATGCCCGTAACTGACATCTTCACTGCACCAAGCAGCGGTGAGACACGCTCAAAGCGATGTGTGCGAAACCACTCCACATCCTTTAGAGCTTTATAGATGGCATTTACACCCTCCTCTCTTGCAGCGTGACCAGCAACGCCATAAGCCTTGCAATCGAGCACCATAAGCCCCTTCTCTGCCACAGCAGGCTGCAACGATGTAGGCTCTCCAACGATAGCAAAATCAATGGGCGGCAACTCGGGCAGTACGGCTCGTACGCCATTCACACCCGTAACCTCCTCCTCGGCCGAAGCAAGCATAATAAGGTTATAGGCCTGACGGGTAGAGGCTATCTGAGTGAAGGTGGCGATCATAGCCACCAGACTACCTCCCGTGTCATTGCTCCCCAAGCCATACAACCTATCGCCCTCAACCGTAGGAGAGAATGGCTCTCGCTGCCACTGCGCATTGGGCTTCACGGTGTCGATATGTGCATCGAGTAGAATGGTCGGTTTGGCAGGGTCGTATGACCACGCCTCGGCCCACACGTTATTGCCCTTACGCTTAGGAGTAAAGCCACAACGCTCGAACTCTGCAGCCACAATATCGGCTGCAGCCGACTCCTCACGACTAACCGAAGGGGTAGCAATCAGGCGTTTAAGTAACTCTATGGCTTGATGAGAATTCATATCTATCTAACTACAACAGTTCCACCCATAAGGTTGTCGGGCGAAGTGATACGCACCGAAGCGACACCCGCTTCGATAGTCTTATATGCATTATCAATCTTGGGTATCATACCCGAATGGATGCGCTCCTGCTCACGTAACTCCTTGTAGAGCGAAGGTGTGATGGTAGGAATCAACGAACTATCGTCGTTCACATCGAGTAGTACTCCTGCCTTATCGAGTGTAAAGACCAACTCCACCTCGTACTTGCGAGCCAAGCCCTTAGCCACAGCTGAAGCCACACTATCGGCATTGGTATTAAGCAAATCACCCTCGGGCGAGAATGTAATGGGCGATATCACGGGAATCGCACCATTGTCGAGCAAGAGAGAGAGAACGTCGGCATTCACCTCATCGACATCGCCTACAAAACCCCAATCTATATCCTTCACAGGACGTCGGTGCGACTTCACTACAGCCATATCGCAACCCGACAGACCGCAAGCATTAACGCCTCGCGCCTGCAATGCCGACACCACTCGTTTATTGGCCAGACCGGCATAGGCCATTACGGCAATCTCCAGCGTGGCAGCATCGGTGATACGACGACCCTCGTGCATCTTCACCTCAACGCCCAACTTCTCGGCCAGATGTGAGCCCATAACGCCACCACCGTGAACCAAGACAAACGCCTCGCCAAGCGAGGCCAAGTGGTCGCACAGCGAAGCGAGTATCGTACTATTTTCGATCAGCTTACCGCCAATCTTGATTACTTTTATCTTCATTCGTAATGCTTTTACATTCCCATTTCAGCAGCTGTTGCTCGGAACGCCTCAACGAAACGCTCGACCTCCTTCTCGCCAATCATCAGAGGTGGCAACAGACGCAGAGTGTACTGACCGCTCAGACCTGTCATAATGTGATACTTCTCGCGCAACACGCGACGGAAATCGGCCTGCGGCACGCTCAAGTCGATACCAATCATCAAGCCACGACCACGGATATCCTTCACTCCGCTCGTACCCTTGATACCCTCGATAATCTTCTCACCCATAACTCGGGCATTCTCGACCAAATTCTCCGCCTTGACTACATCAGCAACAGCAATAGCCGCCGCACAAGCCAAATGGCTACCACCAAAGGTAGTGCCCAACATACCCTTCTTAGCGGGAATCGAGGGTGAGATTATGATAGCGCCCACGGGGAAACCATTGGCAATACCCTTAGCCATCGACACAATGTCAGCCTTCACGCCCGACCACTGGTGAGCGAAGAATTTACCGCTACGGCCATAGCCCGACTGAATCTCATCGATGATAAGCATTGTGCCCGTAGCGTCACACGCCTCGCGCGCTGCCTTGAGGAACTCATCAGAAGCCATACGGATTCCACCAACGCCCTGGATGGGCTCGATAATAACTGCGGCATACTCCTCGCTTGATAGCTCACGACGCAGAGCCTCCACGTCATTTAAGGTGATGAAGGTTACATTTTCGGTCTTGTTGGCAGGGGCCTGAATCGAGGGGTTGTCCGACAGGGCGACAGCCATACTTGTACGGCCGTGGAATGCACCATGCATAGCCAACACACGGGCACGTCCCGTTGTGAACGATGCCAACTTAACGGCATTCTCGTTAGCCTCGGCACCACTGTTGCAAAGGAACAACTCGTAATCGGGATAACAAGTAAGCGGGCCCAATTTCTCAGCCAGCTCCACCTGCAAGCCGTTGATTACGGCATTAGAGTAGAAGCCAATCTTCGAGAGCTGCTCGCTAATTGTAGCCACATAGTGCGGGTGAGTGTGACCAATCGAAATAACGGCGTGACCGCCATAGAAATCGAGATACTCCACACCATTCTTATCCCACAAATATGCACCCTCAGCCTTCACAGGCTCCATATCGAGCAGGGAATATACATCAAAAAGTTTCATTCGTATCGTGTTTAGAAATAGTTGGCCTTAAGACGTAAACCAGCATCCTCGTCGAGGCCAAACATCAAATTCATATTCTGCACAGCCTGACCCGATGCACCCTTGGTGAGGTTGTCGATGACGGCCGTGATGAGCAACTTACGATCCTGCTTCTGAAGCGAGAGGAAGCAGTAGTTGGTATTTACCACCTGCTTCATATACACCGGCTTGTCGCTCACGCAAACAAAGGGATGTGAAGCGTAGTACTCCTTGAAAATCTTGGTAATTGTCTCCAAATCCTCATCAAGACGTACCACCACATCGCTCATAATTCCGCGTGTATGGCAACCACGCACGGGAACAAACGCGATGTCGGTATTTACACTACCGCCAGCAGCCACAATGGTCTCGCCAATCTCGCCCAAATGCTGGTGAGTGAAGACCTTGTAGTTCGAGAGATTTGCCCTACGGTTGCTAAAGTGTGTGTCGTTGGTGGGCTTCTGACCTGCACCGGTCGAGCCTGTGATACCTGTTACGGTAACCTCCTCGGGCAGGATACCTGCCGCTGCCAGCGGGATAAGAGCCAGATTAATTGATGTTGCAAAGCAACCGGGATTAGCCACACAACGAGCCGCACGAATCTGCTCGCGATTGAGCTCTGGCGCACCATACACGAACTCACCAGCATCGGCCTTTAAGCGGAAATCGTTGCTTAGGTCGATAATCTTTACCGTTGCAGGAACGGGATTTTCGACCAAGAACTTAGCCGAATTACCGTGGCCCATACAGATAAAGAGCACGTCAATATCGTTGAAATCGATAGCCGAGAACTTCAGTGGGCAATAGAGCAAATCGCTATGCACTGACGAGATAGGCTCGCCATCGTGCGATGAACTCTGGATATATTTCAATTCTGCAGAGGGGTGGTTGATGAGTATACGAGCGAGTTCACCCGCCGTGTAACCAGCACCACCTGCAATTGCTACTCTAATCATTACTCCTCGTCGTTTACAGCGTGATAAATCTTCAAAGGCATAGATGCAATCTTGGTGAAGCCCTTAACATCGTCGGCAGTCCAAGCATTGTTCATCTCGCCATACTCTGCAAACTTTGCATTCATCAAGTCGTGTTCAGACTCAATACCTACCAAAGTGAAAGTATAAGGACGAAGTGTGAGGAACACCTTACCAGAAACGTTGCGCTGGCTGTTCTCAAGGAACTTCTCGATGTCGCGCATAACGGGCTCAGAGTACATAGCCTCGTGCATAAACATACCGTACCAAGTACCGAGCTGATCCTTCCAGTACTGCTGCCACTTGGTGAGAGTATGCTTCTCCAAAAGCTCGTGAGACTTGATAATAAGCATAGGAGCAGCCGCCTCGAAACCTACTCTACCCTTGATACCTACGATAGTATCGCCAACGTGAGTATCACGACCGATAGCCCAAGCCGAGCCGATAGCCTCCAACTTGTTGATTGCTGCTACGCCGCTTACAGCCTCGCCATTTACACCTACAACCTCGCCATTGCGGAACTCAATCTCCAACGACTCGGTGCCCTCTTTCTGAAGCTGCGAGGGGTAAGCCGTATCGGGCAGATTGGTAACCGAGCAGAGAGTCTCCTTGCCACCTACCGATGTACCCCAAACACCCTTGTTGATAGAGTACTCCATCTTGGTAAAGTCGGCCTCGAAACCACCCTCTTTGAGGTAGTTGATCTCATACTCACGAGTGAGTTTCATATCGCGTGTAGGAGTGATAATCTCCACCTGAGGAGCAAATACCTCGAAGGTAAGGTCGAAACGCACCTGATCGTTACCAGCACCTGTCGAACCATGAGCGATAGCGTCGGCACCGATAGAATTTGCATAGTTTACGATAGCCAAAGCCTGGAAAGTACGCTCAGAACTTACCGAGATAGGATAGGTTTTATTGCGAAGGACATTACCCATCACCATATACTTGATACACTTGTCGTAATACTCTGACGTAACATCGATATTAACGTGCTTCTTAGCGCCCAGAGCGTATGCGCGAGCCTCAACGGCTGCCAACTCCTCGGCCGAGAAACCGCCCGTGTTTGCAAGCGCTGTATAAACCTCGTAACCCAACTCCTTAGTCAGATACATTACGCAAAATGAGGTATCCAAACCTCCGCTATAAGCCAATACAACTTTCTTCATCTCTATATTGTAGTTTTCTTATTTATTCAAAATTAATTATTTACCGAACAAACGGCTCCAGAACGACTTCTTGCTTGCGGCCTCTGCCTTTGCAGCCTCCTCGGCAGCCTTACGCTTTGCCACCTTCTCGGGGTCATAAATCATACCCGTGCAAAGACACTTTGTCATATTTGTACGCTGCAACACATCGTAGTTTACGCAAGACTGGCAACCTGCCCAGAAAGCCTCATCGTCTGTAAGCTTAGCAAATGTTACGGGCTCATAACCCAATTCAGTGTTGATTCGCATTACAGCTTCGCCTGTTGTAAGACCAAATAACTTCGCATTGGGGAAGCGCTTGCGAGAGAGTTCAAATGCCGCCTGTTTAATACGCTTCGCCACACCCATACCGCGATACTGCGGACGAACAATAAGTCCCGAGTTGGCGACGAACTCATCGTGACCCCACGACTCAATGTAGCAGAAACCTACAAATTCGTTACGATTAACGGCAATGATTGCTTTACCTGAATTGATCTTATCGGCGATATATTCGTCTGTACGACGGGCGATACCCGTTCCTCGCTGTTTTGCAGCCTCATCGATCGCATCGTTGATCTGTGTCACAAAGCACAGATGAGTCTCGTTAGCGACCATTACATCAATTTTCATTATGGTATTAAATTAATTATTTTTTATGTTTTCGTTTTTAACAAATACAAAGATTGCATATTATTCCGCAATATGCAAATCTAAGCTAAGATATATTTATATATATAGGAAAATATCCGCATAATTGCATAGTTTGCGGATATATATGCGTATTTACAAATATATGCCGACATCCTTACCCCAAATCCAATGGCAAACACGGTCAAATGACAGGTGCGACATCTATACCAAATTATATATGCGCACCAATAGAAATACCATTACTCCCGTAAAAATTTGCCACCGAAAAGAGGTAAAATGAAAAATTTATAAAGAAAAAGCCGAAGACGCTTGTTTTATTCAAAAATATGCGCTAATTTTACATAAATATGTATGAAACCGCGTGTCAAACTACCATTGACCTAAACCTAAAAACAATATGAACCAAAAAACTCAACGACTGGCAACAATTCGTAAAATTATCCGCAACGAGCTCATAGGCTCACAAGACGAGCTAATTGCCCGCCTTGCCGAAAACGGCATTATCATTACGCAAAGTACCCTATCGCGCGACCTTAAATTTATGAATGTAGCTAAGGTTCCCCACAAGAACCAGGGTTACATCTACGTGCTGCCCAATTCAGTAGGACACGAGGTAAGTGTTTCGTCTACAATATCTGACAACATCACAAGCCTCACATTCTCAGGCAATTTGGGCGTACTTAAAACCAAGTCGGGTTATGCAAGTGCCATATCAGTACCTATTGATAACCTAAACTGTCCCAGCATCTTGAGTACGATTGCCGGCGATAACACCGTGCTTATCATTATGCGCGAAGATGCCAACCGCAACCAGGTAATCGAAGCCCTGATGCGTATATTCCCAATGCTAAGCAACGTGCTATAAACGTGGGAGATGAAAAATAAATATGCTACCGACCGATGGTTGGTAGCATATTTTTTCTACTCTATTATAGCTAATGAATATCTACTCAATAATGTAAATATATTCATTGGCGCGTTGCATATGAAACCTCTCACGTGCATACTGCTCCAAAAACTCGTCGTAGTTAAGTCGCTCAAGCATCGTGCTATCCTCGGTAATACGGGTCTGATACAGGTCACGCTGCTCCTCAAGTAATCCAATACGATGACGCAACGAAATAACAGTCACCAAATTACGCACCGTGAGAAATGCCGTATAGACAAATATCACAGCCGTAACCGTACGCCACACATATTTACTCATCTTTACGCTCATCCTACACTATGGTATTCGCATAAACTTATGCGTCTGAATCGAGATCGACCACTTGGGATTCGACTTTGCATACTCCACAATCTTGGGCATAATATCATCGAAAGCGCTCCACTCGGGCTGCAAATACAGACGGCAGTAACGACCCACGCGACGTGCATTCTCCTCGGCCCAGACGAAATCGTCCTCGGTCTGAATAATGACCTTCAACTCGTGCGCACGACCAAATGCCTCATCCAACGGAGGCTGCTGGCGCTTTGGCGACAGACACACCCAATCGAACTCACCACTGAAGGGATGTGTACCCGAGGTCTCAAGGAAAATCTCCAAACCCTCCTCCCTAAGGCGTGATGTCAATACACCCAGAGGGTAAAGCAGGGGCTCGCCGCCTGTAATGACAATAGCCTGTGCAGCACACTCCTTGGCGCGAGCAACAACCACGTCAACATCCACCGGCGGGAAGATTTTAGGATTCCAGGTATATTTGGCATCACACCAACGACAACCCACATCGCATCCACCCAAACGGATAAAGTATGCAGGTTTACCAGAGTGATACCCCTCGCCCTGAATGGTATAAAAATCCTCGACCAGAGGCAACTGACGGCCGCCGTCAAGTATATCGTTATTCATCAATGACATAAATATCCTTCAAATTACGTCCCAACTGGTTATAATCCAAGCCATAGCCTACGATAAACTCATTACCAATCGAGAGTGCAGTATAATCAATCTCATACTCATACAAAAACTTCTCAGGCTTAAAGAAGAGCGTACAGATTGAGATGCTTGCAGGGTTCTTTGCTTTGAGATAATCAAGCAGGTAGGTCATACTATGGCCTGTCTCTACAATATCCTCAACGATGATAATATCACGACCATCTATATCGAAGTCAATACCAAGACCCTGCGTCACCTTACCCGTAGACTCAGTTCCCGAGTATGACGAAATCTTCACAAAAGCCATCTGGCTGTTGAAATCAACCTTTCGCACAAGGTCGGCAAGGAACAAAAACGAGCCACTCAACACACCTAAGAAGATGGGTGTTTTACCCTCATAACGCTCATTGAGTTGCTCTGCAACGCGAGTTACTGCCTCATCAATCTCCTCGGTAGGAATCATCACACGAAAGGTCTTATCGCCTAACGTTATCTTTTTTGTCATTTGAGTTTGGGTTATAGTTATATTATACAACGAGCGGATCGAAATCGACCCGCTCGCTACTCTATCTTATTTGTTCAGCAAGGCCTTAACCTCTTCGTAAACTGTCTGTCCGTTGTATCCGAACTTCTCGTCGAGCACCTTGAAAGGAGCCGAATAACCGAAGTGGTCGCAACCGTGAATCTTGCCATTCTCACCGACCAAACCACGAAGGTTGATAGACAAACCTGATGTCAAGCCATAGCGTACGATATCCTTGGGCAGGATGCTATCCTGATATGACTTAGGCTGATCGCGGAACAAGCCCTCGCTCGGAACGCTAACAACGCGCACGGGAATACCATCCTTCTGCAGAAGCTCTGCACCATCGATCAAAGTCGACACCTCAGAACCTGAAGCCAACATAACAACTTGAGCCTTCGCAGAATCCATCACGATATATGCACCCTTAACGGCCTGCTGTGCCTCCTGCTTGCGATTGCACTGCATAGGAGGAATAGACTTAATATTCTGACGTGAGAAAATCAATGCCACAGGACGCTGCTCGGCCATAGCACACTGCCAAGCCACAACGGTCTCCTCAGCATCGGCAGGACGCAAAACAACCATTGAGCGCTCGCCATTGTGGTTGTGTACCTGCTCCATCAAACGAATCTGCATCTCCTGCTCAATAGGCTGGTGGGTAGGACCATCCTCACCCACGCGGAACGAATCGTGAGACCAAACGTAGATAACCTTCAAGCGCATCAAAGCCGACATACGGATAGCAGGCTTCATATAATCAGAGAATACGAAGAATGTTCCGCAAGCAGGAATAACACCACCGTGCAATGCCATACCATTCATAATGCAGGCCATAGTAAGCTCGGCAACACCTGCCTGGAAGAACTGACCAGAGAAGTCACCCTTGGTAAATGCCTTGGTCTTGTTCAGGAAGCCATCGGTACGGTCTGAGTTGCTCAAATCGGCCGATGAAACAATCATATTCTCGATGTGATCGGCATATACGCCCAACATCGTTGCCGATGCAACACGTGTAGCCGTATCAGGCTTAACCTCAATCTTATTGTAGTCAATTTCAGGAATCTCACCCGAGAGGAATCGATTCAACTTAAGCGACAACTCCTTATTCTGTGAACGCCACTCGCTCTCCTCCTGCTTACGCTTTGCTGCCCAAGCCTTGAGCTCGCAACGACGAGTATCGTAAATCTCGGCTGTCTCGTTAAAGAGCTTGAAGGGATCCTCAGCATCGCCACCCAAGTTTGTAACAGTAGCTGCCAGATTAGCACCTGCAGCCGACAAAGGCTGACCGTGAGTAGATACGGCACCCTCGAAACTCTCGCCATTAGCACCACGAGCACCCTTGGCCATAATCGAACGGCCGATGATAAGAGTAGGCTTCTCGGTCTGGGCGTTAGCCTCGGTAAGAGCAGCACGCAACTGATCTACGTTGTGGCCATCAACCTCGATAACGTGCCAATTCCAAGCACGATACTTAGCTGCAACGTCCTCTGTATCGATCTCCTCAACAGTAGTTGAGAGCTGAACATTGTTTGCATCATAATACATAATCAGGTTCGACAGACCCAAGTGACCAGCCACACGGCCTACGCCCTGCGAAATCTCCTCCTGAACTGCACCATCAGAGATGAAGGTGTAGGTCTTGTGAGCCATCCACTCGCCAAATCGAGCTACCATAAAGCGCTCGGCGATAGCGGCACCAACAGCCATAGCGTGACCCTGACCCAAGGGACCCGACGTATTCTCAACGCCGTGCATAATATCTACCTCGGGGTGACCAGGAGTGATGCTACCCCACTGACGGAAGTTCTTCAAGTCGTCCATCGAGTAGAAACCAGACAACATAAGCACCGAATAGAGCATCGGTGGCATATGACCGGGATCGAGGAAGAAGCGATCACGGAACGGATATGCGGGGTTCTCGGGATCGAAATGCATAAACTCGGTGTAGAGCAGGTTAATGAAATCTGCACCACCCATAGCACCGCCCGGATGACCAGACTTTGCCTTTTCTACCATAGCGGCAGCCAGAATACGGATATTATCTGCCGCCTTGTTAAGTTTATTGTTAGCAAACATATGATTTAGTGTTCTATTTTCTCTTTCCTACAAAGATAATATAATTTATCTTAACTAACCTGCTTCAGGTGCAAAAAATTTGCTCCTTCAATCTTCTTTTTAGCATATTCGAGTGTCACTACAAATTGTGACTCTCCCGACGAGGGCAATTCATACATTGCATCGATGATAATACTCTCGCAAATCGAGCGCAAACCACGTGCGCCGAGTTTATACTCGTCGGCCTTCTCGACGATGTAGTCAAGCACCTGGTCATCTAACTGCAAATCAACGCCATCCATCGCAAACAGACGCTCATACTGCTTCACGATAGCATTCTTGGGCTCGGTGAGAATCGAGCGCAAAGCCTCGCGTGAGAGCGGCTGCATATATGTCAAAACGGGCAGACGGCCCACCAACTCGGGAATAAGACCGAACGAACGCAAATCCTGCGGCATAATATACTTCATCAGGTTGTTGCGGTCAATCTGCATTGTATCCTGTGCACCATAACCGATTGCGCGGGTATTCAGACGTTGAGCAATTTTCTTCTCTATTCCATCAAACGCACCGCCACAGATAAAGAGGATGTCTTTGGTATTAACCTGAATAAACTTCTGGTCGGGATGCTTGCGGCCGCCCTGCGGTGGTACATTGACAACCGTCCCCTCCAAAATCTTCAGCAGAGCCTGCTGTACACCCTCACCCGATACATCGCGTGTGATGCTGGGGTTATCGCTCTTGCGGGCAATCTTATCAACCTCGTCGATGAAGACAATGCCTCGCTCGGCAGCAGCAACATCGTAATCGGCCACCTGCAGAAGACGCGAGAGGATACTCTCCACATCCTCGCCCACATATCCTGCCTCGGTGAGCACCGTAGCATCGACAATTGTGAAGGGCACATTCAACACCCTTGCTATAGTGCGGGCCATCAAGGTCTTACCCGTACCTGTGGGACCAACGAGCACAATGTTCGACTTATCAATCTCCACATCGTCCTGCTTCTTATTGTCGCGACTCATAATACGCTTGTAGTGGTTATACACCGCAACCGACATATAACGCTTAGCGTCGTCCTGACCTATGACATACTGGTCCAAAACAGCCTTAATCTCGGCAGGTCGCATCAGCGACTCCATCTCAAACTTTGCACCACCCTTCTTGTGGCTCGACTCCACCAATTCGCTCTCGATGAGCATTTGGTAGCCACGTTCAACACAGTTGTTGCAGATATTCACGCTACCAGAACCCTGAAACATCAATGCCACATCGCTACGCTTTGCTCCGCAAAACGAACAGCAGTCCTCGCCACCGTGGTTAGTTCCCTTATATTTTTGAGCCATAAAAAATCTATTTCTTTCGCTTACTCAATACCTCATCGATGAGTCCATACTCCTTAGCCTCGTATGCACCCATCCAATAATCGCGGTCGGCATCATGCTCAATCTTGGCAATATCGACACCCGAATGAACTGACAAAATATTATACAGCTCACGCTTGGTCTTGATGATCTCGCGAGCCGTAATCTCGATATCCGACGCCTGACCCTGTGCACCGCCCAACGGCTGGTGAATCATCACTCGAGAGTGAGGCAGAGCCGAACGCTTGCCCTGAGCTCCGGCGGTGAGCAACACGGCACCCATCGAGGCTGCCAAACCTGTACAAGTGGTTGCCACCTCGCAAGAGATGAGCTGCATAGTATCGTAGATACCCAAGCCGGCCGACACTGAGCCACCAGGTGAGTTGATATAGATCTGAATATCCTTAGTGGGATCTACAGACTCCAAAAAGAGCAACTGTGCCTGAATGATATTGGCAGCATCGTCATAGATAGGTGCACCAAGGAAGATGATGCGGTCCATCATAAGACGCGAGAACACATCCATCGTAGCCACATTCAACTGACGCTCCTCGATAATCGTAGGCGAGACGTAAGCCGACTGTATTGAGTTAAAATCGTGCAGTTTCAAACTGCTTATGCCACAACAACCGCGAGCATATTTTTCAAATTCATTCATAGTATT
Source organism: Alistipes sp. (assembly GCA_045630065.1). Lineage (GTDB taxonomy): Bacteria > Bacteroidota > Bacteroidia > Bacteroidales > Rikenellaceae > Alistipes. The sequence continues at coordinate 8,938 of JAZQSN010000059.1, read as the reverse complement.
AAACTGTTACGTTGCACATCGCTCCAATCAGTTCCTCGCACGCGGCAAGGCATTGGCATATAATCAAAATTTGGACTCTGCAAACTTTACGCCCAGAGTCCAAATTTTTAGGTATATATCACAAATCCGACCCAAACACCATATATTTATATAGTGTAGGCGGTCTGTTGCTCAATTACAACTCCTGAGCCAACTTTGCGAAGTCGTCAGCCGATACAGACTTGTTGGTTACCTTGATCTTCGACTTAACATACTCTACAACCTTCAACTCGTAGAGCTTCTCGTAAATCTTCTGAGCCTGCTCCTTGTTTGAAAGGATCTGCTTTGAGAAGTTCTCGATCATCTCCTCGGGTGCAGAAGGCATACCGTACTGTGCGAACTGAGCCTTTGCAAACTCCTTAGCCTCGGCATTAACCTCGTCCTCGCTAACTGTGAGCTCGTAAGTCTGGATGAAGTGCTTCTGCAAGTAGTTCCAAGTAAACATCTTGATGAAGCCCTCGAAATCCTTCTCGATATCCTCCATTGAGAACTTACCCTCGTTGATAGTGTAGAGCCAACGCTTGAGGAATGCCTCGGGCATCTGCAAGCCGGCCTTCTCCATCAAGAAGTTGCGAACGCGGATAGTGAACAAGTAGTCAGCCTCGCGTGAGAGCTCCTTCTCGATCTCAGCGTCGATGAACTTGTCGAGGTCAGCCTCCGAAGTGATGTTGCCATCGGGGAATGCCATCTTGAAGAACTCCTCGTTGAGCTCGGGGTTAGCGAACTGACGAATCTGAGTAATCTCCAAAGAGAAGTTAGGATTGATAGTCTCCAACTCCTCAGCCTTAACCTGAAGGATAGAAGCACGCTGTGACTCCGACTTGTAGAGCTCGTTTACGTTAACCTCCATCTTATCGCCAGCCTTCTTACCAATGAAGGGAGCACGCTCCTCGTCGCTCATCGAGATAAGACCTACGTAAGCATCCTCGATACGCATGTCGCCGTTGTCGAGTGTTACGGTCAAAGCCTCGTCCTTAACTACAGACTCAACCTCTACCAAGCGGCCGTAGCGACGCAAGTAGTTATCCTTGTACTGCTCGTGCATAGCAGCCTCGATCTTAATCTTGTTGTAGGTGAGCTTGTCCTCCTTTGAGAGCTCCATCTCAACCTTGGGAGCCTCACCAATCTCGAACATAAACTCGTGCTCGGTATTGTTCTCGAAATCGAAGTCGCCCTGCTCCTCTGAGGGGATTACATCGCCAACATAGTCGATGCCCTCGTTCTGCAAGTACTCGAATACAGAGTTTGAAGCGAGCTTATAAGCCTGCTCTGCTACAACACCCTTACCGAACATCTTGCGTACAACACCCATAGGAACCATACCAGGACGGAAACCAGGGATGTTAGCCTTGCGCTTGTACTCACGCAACGCCTTATCTACTGCCTCGGCATAATCAGTCTCACCAACAACAACCTTCAATAACGAGGTACCTACCTCACGCTGTTCTCTTGTAATTTTCATAGTCTCTTCAGTATATTTTTATTCGATTTTTCTTGTGTAAAGTCCTTTTTCGAGGTGCAAAGGTAATAAATTTTAATTTATTAGCACGATATATCCACAAATTTATTCTCTATTCGTTGCGATATACTCCATAGGCTGGTATAATTGATCTCGCAAACGGGGCACAAAACCTGCCTCACGAATGGCTCGCTGTATGCCCTCGGCATCGAATTGGTTGCGTGCTCCGGCACTCGACACCACATTCTCTTCAATCATTATCGAACCCATATCGTTTGCTCCGCTATGCAGGGTGAGCTGCGCCGTGGGTTTACCCACCGTGAGCCACGAAGCCTGTATATTGCGGATATTATTGAGCACCAATCGGCTTACAGCAATCACACGCACATACTCCAGCGGTGAGAAGTGCGAGCGGATGCCTTCACACTCAAGACGTGTTCCCGTTGAGCAGAATATCCAGGGAATGAAGGCAATAAAGCCCCAATTACCCTCGGGACAACGTGCCTGCAAATCGCGAATGGTTATGAGGTGGTCGATTCGCTGACGCGAAGTTTCGACGTGACCATACATCATCGTTGCCGATGTAGGCAGATTCATCTGATGAGCTTCAGCCATCACATCAATCCACTCCTGTACACTCGGTTTAGCAGGCGAGATAGCCCGACGCACATCGTCGCACAAAATCTCGGCTCCGGCACCTGGCAAAGAGTCCAAACCTGCCTCCACCAGACGCTCCAACGTCTTACGTGTAGGGAGGTTGCTTATGCGTGCTATGTGAGCCACCTCGGGTGCACCCAGGGCGTGCAGACGCACCTGCGGATAGAGACTTTTGAGGGTTGAAAACAGCTCTTCATAAAACTCTATGCCCAGCTTAGGATGCAGACCACCCTGCAACAAGAGTTGGTTACCACCCAACTCAAGCATACGATCTATCTTCTGGCTATACTCCTCGATAGTGGTTATGAAGGCCTGCTCCGTCTGATGCGGTTTACAGTGGAAGTTGCAGAACTTACAGCCCGATATGCAGACATTTGTAATGTTCACATTGCGGTCAATCTGCCAGGTAACCACATTGGCATCAGGCACAACATTGCGCCTAACCTCGTCGGCCACAGCAGCCAAGCGCTCGAGCGGCGCCTCCTCCCACAGCCAATAGGCCTCCTCGCGTGTGAGCGTAGCACGGTCGCGTGCCTTTGCAAAAATCTCTTCGCCTCTCATTATCGGTTTTTATTGCCTACGATAAGTTCAAAATCAATTGTGCGGCGGCGCATATCAACGCCCTTGACTCGAATCCACACCTCATCGCCAAAGGCTATGCGACGACCTGTGGCACGGCCAACAACCTCGTAACGAGCCTCGTCGTAGGTGTAGTAATCGCCCTCGATGTCGCGCAGGAAAGCCATACCCTCGATGTGGGTATCGTTCAATTCGACGTATATACCCCACTCGCTCATACCCGAGACATGGCCCTTGAACATCTGGCCGATCTTATCCTGCATAAATTCAACCATCTTATATTTGATTGAAGCGCGCTCAGCCTCCGAAGCGATAATCTCGCGCTCGGTGGCATATACACACTGTGCCTCAATCTTGGTCTTGTCGGCCGACTTACCCTCGGCCAAGTAACGCGCCAGCAGACGATGAACCATCATATCGGGATAGCGGCGGATAGGCGAAGTAAAATGAGAGTAGTATTTGAATGCAAGGCCATAGTGACCTGTATTGTCGGTTGTATAGAGTGCCTTCGACATACTTCTAACGGCAAGAGTCGATATGGCATTAGCCTCGGGACGACCCTTGACCTCGGTAACCAGTTTGTTGATAGCTTTAGCCACTGCACGACCCTTCGATGCGCGGAACTGATAACCAAAGCGCACCAAAAACTCTCTAAAACGAGATAGTTTCTCTTCGTTAGGTTCGTCGTGCACACGATAAATCATCGTGCGTGCCACCTTTTTGCCATTTACAATACGGTAGGTGCAATACTCGGCTACCTTACGGTTGGCCAAAAGCATAAACTCCTCGATGAGCTGATTAGACTCCTTCTGCTCCTTGGTATATACGCCCAGAGGTTTACCCTTCTCGTCGAGGATAAACTTGAACTCCTCACGCTCGAAACTAATTGCGCCATCCTTAAAACGACGTGCACGCATAGTCTGCGCCAGGCGGTTAAGTACGGCTATCTCCTCGGCGAAGTCGCCCACACCGGTCTCGATGCGAGCCTGCGCCTCGGCATAGGTAAAGCGGCGGTCGGAGTAAATCACCGTACGACCAAACCACTCGTCCAAAACCTCGGCATTATCGTTGAGTTTGAATACTGCCGAGAAGCACAACTTCTCCTCATTGGGGCGCAATGAGCATAGTGCATTACACAGGCGCTCGGGCAACATCGGCACCGTACGATCGACCAGATAGACCGACGTACCACGGTCGCGAGCCTCGCAATCGAGCACATCGTCGGGACGAATATAATGTGTAACATCAGCAATATGCACACCCACCTCCCAGATGCCATCCTCGAGCTTGCGAATAGAGAGTGCATCGTCGAAGTCCTTGGCATCTGCCGGATCTATAGTAAATGTTGTTATATCACGAAAATCGCGGCGCTCGGCATAGTCTCGCTCTGTAATCTCAGCCGCAATAGTCTCCGCAGCCATCTCAATCTCGGGTTCGAAGCGATATGGCAAATCGTACTCGGCAAGGATAGCGTGCATCTCGGCATCGTTATCACCGGCCTGCCCCAACACATCGACAATCACGCCACGTGGCGAGCGCAAGCCCTCGTGCCACTCAGAGACGCGGAAAACCACTTTATCGCCATCCTTCACCTGCGGATTATCCTTGCGGGGGAAGAATACATCCATAGGCAGCTTGCGCGCATCGGGACGCACAAAGATTGCCGCACGGCTAACCTCAGCTATGCCGACATATTGCTTATTGCTACGCTCCAATACTCGCGTGATGGCACCCTCGGGGTGGTCGCCCTCGCGCAAAGCCTGACGCTGAAGCACAACCTCAACACGGTCACCCTCCAAAGCGTAGTTTACATTACGTTGATGAACATATATATCGTTCTCCAGCTCCTCAACCTTGACATAGGCCGCACCCGTACCTATCATATCCACCACACCTTCGTAGTGGGGCAACTGCGATGTTGAGAGCTGGTACTTATCGCGACCAAAACAATCAACAACGCCCTCGGCCACAAGCGACTCCACCACATCGCGCACAATATAGCGAGCCTCCTTGGAGTTACCTCCCGATGCTGAAGTTAGTTGCTTGAGCGAGAACTGACGGTCGGGGAACTCGCGGAACATATTTATAATAAATGCGGCGCGTATATTTTTAGAGTCAGCGTGAGAACGCTTCTCTGCGCCTTGACGGCTCTTTCGTTTTGGCTGTTTCATTTGTTAAGAATGTTTAAAGCAACGTGACACATAAACTCCTCGCCTACGGCAAGTGCTCGCTCGTCGGGATCGGCAACCGATGTATGCATCCGATCGGAGGCGCGGCTAACACCCAACTTATAATATAACGAAGGATAACACTGTGTGTAGTAGCCAAAGTCGTCGAATGCTATCTGACGCTCCAAATCGCGCACCACATAACCACAACTATCGGCCTGTAACATCGCCTCATATGTCAGCTGGGTATTGTTATCCACGCAGGGTGCAATGCTACGAAAGCTCATATCAACCTCCACGTCATACTTATACTCTACCTCCTCGGCGGCATGTGCAATCATATCCTTCACTCTAGAGCGCAAGTTTTCATCATAGGTGAACATCGAGCCACTACAACTACACTCCTCGGGTAGTTGCATAGCCTCACCCAAGGCCTCAATCTTTCCTACCGAAAGCATACAAGCATCGCTATTGAAGGCATTAAGGCGCACTATCAAGTCGGCCATAGCTACCACAGAGTCCTTCAATCGTGCTCTTGCTGCAGCATTGCCACTCATACCCGTAATCGTGAAATGCAACTCATCTGCCGAGGGCATAAATCGTCCCGGGCAGAAACCTATTTCACCTACGGCAAGGTCGCTATCGGCTCGCTGGCTGATAACGGCCGCCACGTTATAACCTTTGAATGGATCTTCGGACAACACACTCTGAGCACCACCCTTACCATCGACAACCGCAGGCTGGAACAACGCAAACAGAGTGCCCTCGAAATCGGGCTCTGCCTGACACTGCTTCAGCACGCCGTAGAGCATAGCAACATGGCAGTCGTTGCAACAGCACGATATAGCCTCGCTTGCAGCCTTATCTTTACCCGAGCAGGGTTGGCCATTGGCATTATCCACCGTAGCCATAAGTACCACACAACGCTCTGCATTGCCACGACGACCCTCGATGCGGGCAAGTAGGCTACCAGATGCCATTGCGCGATGTTCAATGCCCAAAGCGCTGAGTGCATCTGCAATGGTGGTAATCATCGGGGTGCCCTCCTCTAAGCGCGAGTGCAGATGATGACGAAAATCCACTGTATTCATACTTTTATCGTTTATTTTTTCTCAATTTTGCGAGGACGCCAACGCTGCGCCACTTTCACTAGCAGACGGATATATTCGGGCGTAGTACCGCAGCAACCACCAATGACGTTGAGCTGACCGGCACGGCACATCTGCTCCATCTCCTTTGCGAAATGGTTAGCCGCCACGATGGGCTGACCAGCCGACGGATAAGCCACGATAGGCTTCGCACACAATGTAGAGAGACTCTTCACGGCCTCAACCAAAGGTTTTACTCCGTTGGTGCAGTTAAATCCTACGGCAGATATATCGTCCAGAGGCAAATCCTCCAAGAACTTCTGAATGGTTGCGCCACTTGCCACACGGCCCGCAATGCGCGAAAGCACAGCCGAGAGGATGATGGGAATTTCACTATTAATCTTGCGGCACTCCTCGATGGCTACCTTTGCATTTGCCGCATCCATAACACTCTCCACAAGGATTAGATCGACACCACCATCTATCAAGCCTCGCACCACATCGGCATAGACCTTGGCAAGAGCCTCGGCGGTGGTGTCGTTGGCAAGCGTAAGGTTGCGGGTTGTAGGGCCCACAGCCCCTGCCACAAAGCGTGGCGATTCGGTAGTGGAGTATTTGTCGGCCACACGGCGAGCCAACTCGGCTCCGGCACGTGCTAATTCGTAGGACTGCTCCTGCAGACCATACTGCTCAAGGCAGAGTGCATCGGCACAAATGGTGTTAGTAGTGATGATGTCGGCTCCTGCCTGCAGATACTCCTCGTGAATGGCTGCCACCTTCTCGGGCGATGCCACATTAAGTAGCTCGAGACAACCCGTCGTGCCCTGCTTGAGGAGTTGTGTGCCGAGGGCACCATCCAACACCCATATCTTTTTTGTAAACAAAGTTTCGATTTTCATCTTCAATGCTTATCGTTTTACAATCTCAATTTCGAATAACTTATTCCAGCGCTTACCCGTAACAAATATACGCTTGGTGGCCGCATCGTAGGCAATGCCATTCAGCACATCGGTGCGGGTGGTGATATCCTCATCCGAGAGCAGACCCTCACAGTCGATTACTCCCTCAACGACACCCGTAGCGGGGTCGATGATTACGATATAATTCGTAGTATAGACGTTTGCCCAAATCTTGCCATCGATCCACTCCATCTCGTTGATGTAGTTAAGCGCCTCACCACGCAGAGTGACCGTAATGCGACTCTCACGGTTGAAAGTTGTGGGATCAACCTTGAAGATGGTAGCCGTACCGTTCGACATATAGAGCTTCTCGCCATCGGAAGTCAGGCCCCAGCCCTCACCCGGATAACGGAAGTCGCGCAACTTCTGCAACGTCTTCGGATTATATACGTGGCAGATGTTTGACTCCCAAGTAAGCTGATACAACTCATCACCCAACAGGGTTATACCCTCGCCAAACTCGCTGCGGGGCAATTTGTTCAACACTTTAGGCTCGGTATCACCAAGTGAGTAGGTTACAATCTGCGACGAACCATACTCGCCCGTACCCTCCCACATCACGCCATCGACAAACTGCAGGCCCTGTGTATAGGAGTCCACCGAGTGGGGATATACGTTTTTCACTATGCAGGCATATGTCGTAGGCTGTACTATCTGCGGTTGTGCTACACTCTTCTGCTGTTGCGACCCACACGCCACCAACGAGGCAAGCAACGCGAGCGCAATGATAAAACTCTTCATAACAAAAATATTTTCAACAAATATACTACAAAATTCCAAAACATAGGCCACCATACCTTATAGAAATAAATAATAGCACCCGAAAAAGATAAAGAGGTTGCCCCAGACAAGGGACAACCTCTTCGTTTTATTTGTGTCGATACTACAACTTATCGGCCTTGACGCCCTCGTGAGTCATCACCACGGGGAGGATGTTGCCAGCCTCGTCGAAGTGTAACTCCTCGATGCATGTGACGCGATTATCTCGCACATCGGAGCCAATCGGGCGACGGTGGTAGATGATGTAATACTTGCCACTGCGCTGGTTATGCACTACCGAATGGTGACCGGCACCGCGAGCCACGCTATCGTCCTGCTCAAGGATTACACCCTTGCGCTCAAAGGGACCGAAAGGCGAATCAGAAATGGCATACGCAACCTTATAGTCGGGACCTGTCCAGCCACCCTCCGACCACATAACGTAGAACTTGCCATCGCGGATGAACATAAAGGGACCCTCGACATAGTTATCGGGGGTAACCTCCTTATAGAGAGTTCCATCGTCAAAAGGCACGATACTCTTGAAGTCGGGCGCAAGCTTCACCACATTGCAGTGGCGCCAGCCGCCGTAGTACATATAATACATACCATCCTTATCCTTGAAGACATACTGATCGATAGGCTGTGCTCCATTGACAATTTCGCCAATGAGGGGCTTACCCAACAGATCCTCGAACGGGCCCGCAGGGTTATCCGCCACAGCTACGCCAATACCGCCAATCTCGCCCTCGTGAACATCGTTAGCACCGAAGAAGAGATAATACTTGCCATCCTTCTCCAGAGCTGCAGGCGCCCACAAGGCACGTCTGAGCCACGAGATGCGCGAGTTGTCGATAATACGCTCGTGTTTGGTCCACTCGACCAAATCCTTCGATGAGAAGCAGTCAAAGTAGAGCTGGTCGTCGAATGCCGCCGAGTAGGTGGGATAAATCCAGTAGGTATCACCGAATACAACACCCTCGGGATCGGCATAATCGCCCTCAAAGAGAGGGTTACCCGAACGACGCTCCTCGCACGCTACGGCTGAAAGCATAAGTGCGAGCGACAGGATAAATCTCAGGTTATTTTTCATAGCCGCAATTATTTCAGGCCCATAGCCTCAACCAAAGCCTTGGTCTCAGGCTTGTGACCACGGAAATCAACATACAAATCCATAGGATGACGCTGACCACCCTGCTCCATCAAGCGACGGAACGACTTAGCGGTAGC
>JAZQSN010000058.1:0-3041 GCA_045630065.1 Alistipes sp. | reverse complement strand
GATGGCCGTCTCTACCTATGCTCTACCAAGGGCAACCCTGCGGAGCGATTTTCATCTATCGAGCTTCTCACCCACGGCACCGTGGTGCAGACAACGGATAACGTGCACATAGACAACCTCTGCGTGATGTATGGAGGCTCACACGGCATTGGCGGCAGCACAACCGAGGGTCTGACCGTCACGAACTGCGTCATCGGCTGGATCGGTGGCTCTATCCTCTCGCCAGCACCCAAGACGGGTGGCCGTCCGTCACGCTATGGCAATGGAGTGGAGATTTATGGCGGATGCGGCAAGTTTATAGTAGATAACTGCTATATCTACCAGATCTACGATGCCGGCATCACCAACCAGAATCAGGATAATATCAGCGACACATCGCGTTCGATGCACAACGTGACCTTCACCAATAACCTCATCGAGCATTGCGAAATGTCGATCGAGTACTACCTCGGCGCACAATATAAACCCACCGAAGGATATATGCGAAATGTACTTTACGAGGGCAACATGATGCGCTTTGCGGGTATGGGTTGGGGCAGTCAGCGAGGATCGAGCTGGGGTGCACATCTCAAGTCGTGGTGGATGCACTATAACCAAGCCTACAACTTTGTCATCCGCAACAACATCTTTGACCGCAGCCGTGCCAACCTGATAAATGTCGTGGCCGACAAGGCCGAATGGCTGCCCACTATGGAGGGTAACACCTATGTCCACTATCTCGATGCCGAGGGCGGCCGCATAGGTCAGCCTTGGGGCGACTACCCCTTCAACGCAGAGTTCCCCGCCGCAGTCGAGAAGGCTCTTGGCGAAAAGGATATTCAGATCACCTATATCCGTAAATAAGGATAGTAATTAAATAAAAACCTCCCACCGTTTGGTCAGGCGGGAGGTTTTTTATTGTTGTAAGAATAATAAAATCAGTGTTACAATCATATCACTAATAGTGGTACATCCTTACTCTGAGGACTGTAATTTTGCCATCCGCGAGGAATACATTACGCTCGTCGCCATTCAAACGGCGGTACTCAACAAACTCGCTATTTTCAAACACACCCTCATCTATGGCATCATAACCGCAATATGAGTGCTTTACGCCCTCACGCAACTTGAAACTGGCATTCAGGCCATAGCCCATAACATAGAACTCATCCTTCTGCGTCTGAATGATTATGGCGCCTCCCTCAAAGCGTGGTTCCTCGCGCTTCTCGGCCGAAAAACTACCTGTAGGAGCCATCATAGCACCGATGTCGAACGAGCGACCACGTGAAACAGTAATATCATAATCGCCGATAGTTACCGTATCCTCCTTGCGTGTATTATAGATATATACTCCTCGCATCGACTCCTTGCCCAGATGCTGCTCTATAAGCGACTCCATCTGTGCCATTGCGCCGTACGTATCCGAGAAGAGTCGCTGCTCGGGCGATAGGTTCCCCAATACTCCCTCAGCCCAGCTGTCAATACCGAAGGGCGAGAATGCAATGGCGTCCCACTCTCCCACCGAATAGAGTGCACGTGCTCCCGTAACGGTACTCTCGGGGATAAGTATAGGATTACCCTTCCACGAGAAGGCCTCGCAGATCAGATCCAACTGCTGCATATATGAGTTGGGGGTCAAAATATCGAGGTTAGGCGCACCAGCCTTGTAGAGGTCGAAAAACTCAGGTATAGAGCAACCATTACCCAGACTGATTCCACGTGAATCGATGCGAAACACAGACGAATTGACAAACGTCGGTAATGGCAATACACGCTTACCCTCAACAGCCATATAGTCGAGGTAGCGGGCAAAGGCATAGGCTGTAAAGAAGTGCTCGGTCTGATTTAGGATGGGGTTTGTGCCATCGTCCTTGGTGAGGCTCTTGCCAAAGAGCTCTTCCCAATTACCCTTTTCGCGCTTGCCGTTAGCCTCCCATGCCTTCTTGATGTCGGGTTGCAGGGTCGAGGCATTCTGCTTTAAGTAGGATATTAGTTGCTGGGGAACATCCGCACGCCACGCCTTCTCGGCAAGTGCAGAGTAATCACGTGGGGTGCCACGCAAGCCCGGCTCATTCTCAATCTGAATCATGACCACCGTATGGTCGGTATCTACCTCTTTGATATGCTCAAGGGTAGCCACATAAGCGCGTGCATCAGCCTTAAGCACTGCCTCAGAGAAGACCGAAGGCATCTCCAAATCGTTGCCATCGGCATCCTTGGCACGGGGATACTTCTTCGAATTCTGCTTAATCCACGACGGAGCGTAAGTCATAAAGGGGTTCTTGAATGTACCGAACCACAGCAAGATAACCTTCATGTCGCGCATGCGAGCCTGCTCAATGATGTAATCCACCTCGGCAAAGTTATACTCGCCCTCAACGGGCTCGACCAACTCCCACGATGCCGTAGCGATAACAGAGTTAAGATTCAACGCCTTCAGACGATCGAAGGTGCGTTGCTGCTCCATATAACGGATAGATGATGCGGTAGAGTTGTTCAACTCGCCCGAACGTAACACCATAGGCGAGCCATCAACGATGAGCGACAATGTCTGGCCAACCTTCTGTAGATGAGGCAACGACTGCGCCTGAGAGGCTACGCCCAGAGATAATGCATACAGAAAAAGTAATATTCGTTTCATTGTTTTAGAATCGTTTATGCAGACAAATTTATAAAATTAATACGTAAAATACAATCGCAAAACTATATTTCCCTCACCACATCACCCGATTGGTAAGCGGGACTCGAAACTCGTGCAAGCACGAGTAGTGCGTGACCTATATTGACACCCCCGACCCCTGATAGGGGTGACGAGGCTCACGGGGCAAAAGGGACTCGAACGGCGAAGCCGTAGCCGAATTACCTTTGAAAATAAATATCTTTATAATTCGGCAACCCTATACTAAATTATATTACCGCGATGGTTGGACGAGCAAGCCGATAGGCTTCGTTTTTAAGGAGAGGTGCGTGAACTTGTTCAAACGCACACCTACAAAAAAACGAACAACAGTTTTTACTGCTGCTCGTCTAAACAGAGCGGTAAGCGGGACTCGAAACTCGTG
>JAZQSN010000057.1:0-11976 GCA_045630065.1 Alistipes sp. | reverse complement strand
TGATTACAAGGAGATGATCTACGAGGGATATGGTCCTCACGGTGTTGCATTCCTCGTTGAGACTGCAACCGACAACACTAACCGTACGGTAGCAAGCGTACGTATGTACTTCAACAAGTGCGGCGGTACATTGGGTAACTCAGGTTCAGTGGCATTTATGTTCGAGCACAAGTGCGTATTTAAGTTCAAGCCTGCTGGCGAGTTCGATGCCGAGGAGATGGAGCTCGAGATGATTGACTTGGGTGTTGACGAGTTCTTCGCTGAGGATAGCGAGGTGACAGTAAGTGCTCCCTACGAGTCATTCGGTGCTATCCAGAAGTGGATCGAGGACAACGGTCACGAGTTGGTATCGGGTGAGGGTGTACGTATCCCCACCGACACTAAGGAGCTTACTGCCGAGCAGCGTGCCGACGTTGAGAAGTTGCAGGAGCGCCTGGAGGAGGATGATGACGTAGTAAACGTTTATCACACTATGGCCGAGGCCGAGGATGAGGAGTAATTAATTCTCTATAAAAAATGAAGCCACCCTTTTGGGGTGGCTTTTTTTATATCTATCTCTTCCACTTTGGTGTGATGCCGACAAAGAACTCATAGTTTATGCCGGGCATAGGGCGTGAGAGAACAGACAGATACTCCTCGTCGAAGAGGTTATTGATGGCGCACTTGAGCGAGAGGTCGGCCCACTTGAAAGAGAAACCCTTTTCGATGGAGATGTTATTCATAAAGTAGGTGGGCAACTGTCCCGAGAACGAGATATCGTTGCTCGACATAGTGTAGCGCTTGCTGTAGTAGTTCCACTTGTAAAGCAGCGACCACGAACGCCACGAGAGTGTGCCCGTAAGCGTTGCCGTGTGCTCGGGCACATAGGGGAGTTGTTTGCCTACCGACTTATCGGCTGGTGACATAGGCTCGCCCTCGTTGCGCGAGGGAGTCCACGAGTAGGTGCCATTGAGCGAGAGGTGCCACTCTTCGGAGAGGGCTACAGCAGCCGACGACTGCAATTCAACGCCATAGGCGTGTACATCCTTCACGTTGCGAGGCGAGAAGAAACCTTTGGTCGTAGGAAGCCATATAATCCAGTCGCTCACATAGGAGTCAAACCACGAGAGCGAACCAGAGAGCGAGTAGAGATCACTGCTACCCACCGCAAACGAAAGGCCTACGTCGTAGGTCCAGCCTCGTTCGGCCTTAAGGTCGGGGTTACCACCCGGCAGGAAGTAGAGGTCGTTGAGCGAGGGGAAACGATAGTTGCGCGATACGGAGGCCTTGGCCACGATGTTGCCTCGCTCGGAAAGAACGCCATCGACAAAGAGCGCAGGAATGATGGGAGTGAACTCTCTGCCATATAGCTCCTCGCGTAGCACCATCGATACACCTAGTCGATCGATGGGGCGCCACTTGGCCGACACCGAGCCCGAGAGCTCGAGACGATTGGTGTCGTAACCCACAACAGCCTTGTTGCCCTGCTGCAGTATGATATTCTTGTCGCGACTCTCGACCATATGCTGATGTGCCGAGAGTGATGCCGTGAAGAGCCACTTGTCGAGGTAGTACTCGCCATCGGCCTGACCATAGAAAGTGTCGATAATACTACGCGAACGGGTCATAGGGGTCATAATACCATTGCCGGCATCGCGCTCGTAGTCGTAAGCTGACCAGGTGTGTATGTAGCCCGCCTTGGTCGCGAGTTTCCACGAACTGCGCAGATGGTCCCACGAGATCAAGCCTCGGAAGGTGTGTTCACGCTGACGGTTATCGAAGTCGGACTCCTCACCATAGTCGGTGGTAAGCATCTGCAACTCACGGTTGGAGTTGATATACCACGCATTCAGTCCGAAGCGGTCGCCACGACCCGTATTGTAATATATCTCTTGCAGCAGGTGCAGATCCTTGAACGAGCCACTGCGATTGCGTTCGATGGGGTAATATTGGCCAACGATATTCATCTCCTGGTCGTAGATATTCTCCTTCTTGTCGCGATTGCGGTACTTATACTCGTTGGGCGAAGATGAGTAGACAGCACGTGTCGATATCTGCCAATGGTCGTTACCGTACGTCAGACGCAGAAACTCATCGAAGGTCTTGAACGAGCCCACACCCTGCACATACTGCAGACCGAAGCCATCGGCCTGAGCCGGCTTGGTCGAAAGGCGCACGGCACCACCCAATCCGCCACCCGAATCATTTACCGACGAGGTGCCGTGCAGAAGCGAGGCGTCGTCGATAAAGTAGGAGGGAATCATCGAAAAGTCGGTCATACCGAGCATCGGGCTATTGAGTTTCATTCCGTTCCACGTCACCTGTGTATGCGAGGGCGAGGTGCCTCTAAAAGCTACGGTCGAGAGCGTAGCACGGCCATAGCTCTTCACAAAGATTGAGGAGTTGAAAGCAAGCACATCGGCCATCGACAACGAGACATTCTCCTTCAGCACGGCCGAGTCGATACGGGTGCGCTGCACGCCTATATCCTTCATCGGGCGCTGACCATATACGGAGACCTCCTTGATGGCGATGTTACGGCGCACATCGTCCTGTGCCTGTGCCACGTGGGCAAGGCATAGCGCAATGACCAATATGTAGAAAAATCGTCTCATCATTTCCAGCAAAAGGCTCCAGGGATAACACCCACATAAAATTCATCAAGTAGCTCTCCCGCAGGCGAATAGCGATAGATCATACCCTGCTGCTGATAGTCGATAGCATCGGCTACATACACCTCACCCGAGCGGGGATCAATCGTAAGGCCGTAATATATCGTCTCCCGCTGCTCCAGGAAGGGGTGCACGGGCAGACGCTCGGCCTCAACATCCATCTCCCACACATCGTCGTTGAGCCAATAGATCCTGTCGCCCGCGCCATTGATCTGCACCTCCGAAGGATCGTCGCCCAGCGCAAAGGGGAACTCACGCTCGATGCGGAAGGTCTCGGCATCGATGCGATAGAGCGACGGAGCCTCATAGCCGTAGGGAGAATCTTCGTAGCCGCCATCGGTGATGGTCCATATCTTGCCATTGCGGTCGAGCACCAGCGAGGTGGGCTGTATGCCAACCTCCAGCTCATCGACAACGGTGTCGGTGCGGGTGTCGATCTTGAGGATGCGGTTCTGGTATGACCAGCAATTTACATACACATAGTCGCCCCACTGCACCATCTGCTCCGTGGAGCCTGTCTCCATAGTCATTGCGGGGCACTCGATGTAGCCCGTCACCTGATAGGTGCGTGGATTGACCACCACGATGCGGTTATGCCAAATCTGCGTGATGTAGGCCTTCTCGGCCGACACGAAGTGAATATAACGCGGTGAGGTGAGGTTTGTGATGCGTCCCACCTCGCGGAAGGTATTGAGGTCGATAGCAAAGACCACGTGCGAGTTATTCACAACGATCCATCCCACACCATTGTGCACGACCATAGACTGCGCCACATCGCCCAGCTTCATGCCGTTGGCACGGTAGAAAACCTCGTTCTCGATCGTGCGAGTTGCAGGGTCGTAGAACGATAGCGAAGCGTTGCCATACTGGAAGTTGCCCTCGTTGGTGATAAACAATCCCGACGAGGCAGCCTCGAAGCTCTCCTCATTGCCATACTCCCACTTCATACACGAAGTGAGCAGCAACGTGGCAAGTGCTATGAATCGCAGTAGGTTATTCATTGCGTTTAAGCATTAATCCATAATCCAAAAAATCCACCACCTCGGTCGATTGCTCGCCCAGCCAACCGCTCTTGGTGTTGCAGGCGGTCTGCACCTTCACAAAGTCGATATACTCGAGCACGGCCGTCTTACCCTCTCTGTCGATAGCATTGGCTATATCGAAGCGATTGAGCGTCTTATCATTCTCGATGTAGTCCTCGGCGCTGAAGTTATCGGCATAGCCCCAACCATAAGAGGGCTGTACCCACATCGTGCCCGTGTCCGACTTATCGTAGTTGCGAGACTCGAGGCGCGTGCCAGTGAGGGTGTAACTATCCTTGCCAATCCACGTCGGGTAGTATGATGGTTGCTTGTGATAAGCCGCCAAGTAGTCAATCTCGCCCTCTACGCCATCGCTATCAATCCACTTTACCGACTGACCATCAGCCTCGGGGCGATAGTAGGTCACCGAGTATGAGCGGATGGTTGTCTCGGCCATCGTGTCGCTACCCGCAAGCTCGTACCACACATCGTCGGCAAGGCCGTTGCCGTTCCCATCGCGAGATACCCACACTATGCCCGGCTCGGACGAGCCATCGAAGGCATTGCCACTAATGGCAAGGTCGTAGCCCGTAGCGTTATCGACGCTATGGTCGAAACCCACGACTATATAGCCGCCAAAACCGCCCAAAGATACAAATTTATTCTCTTTCAGACGACTCTCGGCATACTTCACTGCATCGGCGGAGGTAGATTCCTCGCCCGAGAAGCCACCCGTCTGGGTGTCCCCGATAAACTGTCCCGGAGCAGGGGTATACTCCATAACCTCGCTCCAACCGACAGACGAGGAGTCGGTGGCTGCACGATAGTTGTCGTCAATAGTGATAGTAATCACATCGGCCCGGTTGCAAGCCGATGCGATTACCATCATTATACACATAAATCTAAATATTTTCATCCTATTGACTCTTATTCAAATCGTACGGCAACGTCGTCGTAGGCGAAGTATCCAGGCACAGCAAGGCCATAATCGCCTACCATATCGTCAGAGCCAACAAGGTTGAAGGCAACCTTCACAACCTTGCCCAGTGATGAAAGATCCCACTTTGTCCACTCGGTAACGAACTTCTTACCCTTGTCAAGCAAGTAGAACTCAGTCTCGGCAACGGGCTCCTCGTCATCGAATGAAGCATAACCATAAGCCACGATCTTGAAAGTTGACTCATCGCTCAAAACATAGGTCGAGCCAAAGCCAGCAGCCTGCAACTGGTTATACACATAGGTGGTGTTGGTTACCCACATATGGTCAATCACACGTGCTACACCATCGTCAAACTCAAAGCCCACCATCTCGTTCTGCATACCATAGCCCGACTCATCGACATATCCGAAGTGTACGCAGAAATTCTCAGAGCCATTGGCTCCGCCTGTTACATTATATGCCTGCAAATCGTGCATATAATCACCCTGCGATAGGTCGCTGCCAGTATAATTTGAGATTGCGTGGCCACCATAACCGGGGAACATTGAATTGGAGTTGGGATAGAACAACAGTTCGGTGTTGGCCTCATCATACCAGCTGTAATGACCATTACCATTGCCATACTCGCCATCTGATATCAACTCACTCCAATAATCGCCCTCGAATGTCAAGACACGCACCTCGTGGCTAACGGTGGGCAACTGAATAACGCGACCGTCTGAGAGAGTGATAATCACCACACCATCCTGCTCCTCGATAGATACAAACAACGAGTCGCTATTAACGCCATTGGTAATCTCGATAGTAGAGCCATCGCTGAAGGTAAGCGTGTAGCCATTTTCGGTCTGAGTGGTTGAGGTGATGGTTTTACCCTTGTTCATAGCCTCGATAAGCGATGAAAGGGCGGCAATATCCTCCTTGTTGGCATCAACCTGCTCTTCAAGTGAGTTTACCTTCTCCCACAAAGCACCATCATCGTACTGACACGATGTGAACGTCGCGATTGCACACACCAGCGCAATCATCACAAAAAATTTTCTCTCCATAGCAAAAAAAATTTAAGTTAATTAATTAGTTTGCTTGTGGAGCAGAACCAAAAAATTAACTCAAAACCTCTTTTCGCCATAAAGCCAACATCGGCCTGATTTGCCAGCCATCCCCGCGGTGGATGATGAACAAAAATTTATGACGGATAAAATTAGTTTTGACTTGTCCCGTAGTCCTGCAGGTCACAAATCTTGTAAAACGCAAAAGGTAGGTCTTCTGACTTGTTCCGCAGGCGAAGCCTTCCCAACGCCGAAGCGCCAGTGGCAAAGAATTTCGCAAGCATATCCCCATTCCATCAATCGAGCCTTACGGATAAGGCTCTCACGAGGAGGGGTGGAACTCACAGCAACAGGCATTGTTACGGATTCACACCGTATTCCCTATTATTCCCGCGAGCCGATGACTCGTCAGGAACCATTTGCTTGATGCAAAATTAGATATAATTTCTCGTTATGCAATTTTTTTTCGGCTGTTTTTTGCGCCGAGCATAAAACAAAAAAAACTCTCTCTAAAGAGAGAGAATTTTTCGTTTCTTATCAGAATTCTTGTAGTGCCGTGAGCTCGCGTACAGCTCGGCGACCCTCATCGCCCAGCGCAAGCGAGAAGTCGTTCACGAACAGGGCTATGTGTTTGTCAATTACATCGTCCTCCATCTCCTGCGCGTGGGCCTTAACATAGTCGCGCGACTCCATCGGATGGGCAAAGGCATACTCGATACTGCGACGCAACACTCGCTCCACCTTCTCGCGCACCGACTGCGACACATCGCGCCTGATGACAATACCGCCCAGAGGCAGGGGAAGGTTAGTGCGAGCCTCCCACTCAAGGCCGAGGTCGGCAACAAGCTCCAAATTGCGACGCTTATATACGAAGCGCCCCTCGTGGATAAGCACTCCTGCATCGGCCTCGCCTCGCTCGACAGCGGCGGCTATATCGGAAAAGAGCATCGGCCTACGACTCTCAATCTCGGGGAAGAGCCTTTGCATCAAGGCATTGGCCGTAGTGTGCAGTCCAGGCACAAGGATATGGCGGATGGGCGCACTCTCGCCCTTGCGCCTAACCAGCAGAGGACCATTGCCACGACCAAGTGCCGCACCTGCATCCAGAAGAGCATATTGCTCGGTGATGGCAGGCAACAGGGCGCAACTAATCTTGCTCACGTGGCGCTCGCCTCGCTCGGCCGAGGCGTTGAGTTGCTCGATATCGAGATACTCCACTTCGAACTCCATACCCTCGCAGTCGATGCGGCCGTTAAGCATAGCATCGAACATAAAGGTGTCGTTAGGACAGGGTGATATGGATAGTGTTAATTTCATTATAGTTCGGTTTCAAACTCATAGTGGCCAGCACGCACCTTATACAAGGCATAACCCTCGCGCTCGCCCTTGCGGATAATGTTCTCGCTCTGCTTGATGGCGGGAGATGCTCCCTTGAAGGGGAGCCATACAGTAGCGGTTGTACCTACGGGCACATCGCAAACCAACTTAAAGCGGCCATCGTGGTGCTCCCAACGGATGGCAATCTGGCCGTATGTAGTGTTGTGTGTATAGTCAACCCACTCCAGGCCCTCGGGAACTACGGGGCGAATATCAAACGAGCGGAAGCCTGCATCCTTAACGCGCAGACCTGCCAGGTCGCGATAGAACCAGCCAATACCGCCACCAAACATAGGATGGTTACGCGAATCACGACCGTCCCAATTCTCCCACGTCACGGTTGCGCCCTGCTCGATCCACCAACCGAATGAGGGGAAGTCGCGCTGGTTGATAATCTTATAGGCAAGATCCTTCAGACCATTGTCGCACAACACCTCAAAGAGGAAGCGTGTGGCAACGATACCAGTATCGAGGTGGTCGTTGACCTCGGCAATATTCTGACGCAGAGCCTCAACAACCTTTGCCTTGCGATCTTCGGGTACGCCAATCTTCAGCGCCAGCACGTTGCTGCCGAACTTACCATATGAGCCCGTTGCAGGGTCGTATAGGTTGTCGTGGAACGCCTTGGCAGCCGCATCGCGGATAGCGATAAACTCCTGAGCATCCTCGCCCAGCGAGTGAGCCGTGCGAACAACGATGTCGGCACACTGCCAGAGGAAGTAGGTATGTACCAGCTCGGCACGGGGCAACTCGCGCGGCGGAAGCCAGTCGCCCAGGTTCTTCCACTGCTGCTCGTCGTGAGAGAGCATAAGGCCCGTCTTGCCATCAACCCACGTAGTCATCCAGCGCACATGACGGCGCATAGCGTTGAAATTCTGCTCCAGCACACGCCTGTCGCCATAGTGCTGATAGAACTCCCACGGCATAATCTCCATAGCAGCACCCCAGCCTACTCCACCGCCACAACCGGGCTGCCAGGGGGCTGAGTTGGGCACATAGCCACCATAGAGCTGTGAGCCGCGAATATCGCGCAACCACTTGTTGTAGAAGGTCTGCGCATCGAAGTTATGCATAACCGTTACGCAGGCCACCTGACCATCACCCGTATAGGGCGAACGCTCGCGGTGGGGGCAGTCGCTGGCAATGGCGCCGTGCATATTATCCAACTGGCTACGCTGCCAGATTTTGTTTATTTTGTTGATAAGATCGTTCGAGGTGCGGAACTCGCCCGAGGTCTCGACATCGGAATTAACGGCGTGAGCCTCGACCTGCTCGGCCGTAAGATTGTCGATACCAGTAACCTCAACCTCGGAGAATACAAACCATGTGAAACGTGCGTGGTAAGACTCCTCGCCCGTACCCTTGGCTGTGTAGGAGTTGGTACCCTGACCCGGCGATTCGGTGATATATTTGATGTTGATTGTCTGACCGCGCTCGGCCTTGATATTCTTCAGTGCCAACCAGCCCGAGATCTCCTCCTCGAACTTGATGCGGATCGTGCCATCCTTCTTCTCGAACTTGATGGGGGCATAACGCTTGGTGATGCGGTCGGCAGGGCCATTCTGCGGAATGAGCTTACCGATGGGGGCACGCTTCTTGGCAGCCTGCATCCACGACGAGTCATCGTAAGATGCTGTTGCCCAACCCTCATGCTCGAGGCGGGCATCGTAATGCTCACCAAGATATATCTGATCGCTTACGATAGCGCTGCGCTCGGCGCGCCACGATGTGTCGCTGGCAATTATCTCACGCGAGCCATCCACGTACTCGATCTCCACCTGACCCATAAAGCGTGGCGTGCCATAACCCAATGCGGGCCAATACTGCACAACATCGTAGAAGCCGTTACCGAGAATTGCACCGATGGCATTCTCGCCCTGTCTAAGGAGCGATGTGATATCGTGCGTAAGGTACATCACGGTGTACTCCTCGAAGGGGTCGGTAACCACGATGGGGCGTGTATCGAGCGTAGGGCGTGTGGTGTAGTTGGTCTGGTTGGGAGAGAGGTAATCCTCACCCACTCGCTCACCATTGATATATAGTTCGAAGTAGCCCAAGCCTGTACCATAGAAGAGGGCTCGCTTGATCTGCTTTTTTACAGAAAACTCCTTGCGGAGCAGCGGTGCAGGCACAACCTCCTTGCTACCCATCACATCGTAAGACTCCTCGCCCTGCCACGGTGCGCCAATCCACTCGCCCTGCCACTCATTCTCGGCAAGGCCCATATGCCACGATGCGGGCGCGCTCCACGCCGAGGGGTTGCCACCCTCGTCCCACACCATCACCTGCCACCAGTAGGTGGTACGCGACTGCAGGGGTTTGCCTTTATAGGTGATAAATGCCGACTCCTCGGATGCAACCTTGCCTGTATCCCATACCGTCTGAGAGAAATCGGGCGAGGTAGCAACGCGGATGCGATATGCCGACTGCGCCACTCCCTGCGCCTTTGAGGGGTTGAGATTTACCCACGAGAGGCGGGGATTCTGTATGTCGAGTACGGGCGCCGACTCATACTCACAGGTAAGAGCCGAGGGTGCGATGGTAGCCACAGCAGCCACCGCAGGCAGGCTAAGCAACAAAGCCAAGCCTGCAAGGATGCAATTACGCAACTTCATAGCGAAATATATTAGGTTAGTTTTGCTCAAAAAGATTTTGCTCCAACTCAGAGCAAAGGGCGGTGATAGCCTCACCGATGCGCCACGCCTCACGCTCATCGCTCACACGATTGGAGATAGCACGCAGGTGGCAATACTCCACACCGAAGGCCTCGGCAACGGCTGCCACGGCAGCTCCCTCCATCTGCTCGATGGTGGGCACAGAGTCAGACGCAAGCCCTACGCCTTCGCCCGTACGGTTCACCGTAAGCGAACAGACGGCACGCAGAGTCGTAAGTGCGGGGTGGGTGTAAATCTTATCGAATGACTTTGGCAGGCCTGCTACCCTATCGCTCACAACCTCGACAACCTCGCCAACCTTAATTCTTTCGTCGAACGTCCCTGCAATGCCACACAGCACCACACGCTGGGGCCGATGCTCCACGATGGCGCGAGCCGTAGCAGCGGCAGCAGCGGCCATACCAACACCTATCTCGACCACCAAAGCCGATGGGTGCTGGGCACGAAAGGGTGCGGCCTCGAACGAGGTGGGAAAGAGGTAGAGCGTATTCATCGCTTACTCACAGCCAACCATAGCCTCGACATCCTCAACGGTGATAGGAATCTGCTTCGAGCCTATCTGCTTCGAGCCTGTCTCGGTTACAATCATATCGTCCTCGAGGCGGATACCGCCAAAGTCGCGGTACTGCTCCAACTTATCGTAATTAACGATGCCCTTGCACTTGCCCTCGGCCTTATACTTGTCGATAAGGTCGGGAACGAAGTAGATGCCCGGCTCGTTAGAGAGTACTGTACCGGGTACCAGACGCCACCACTGACGGGTGATGCAGCAAGCAACCTCCTTGGCACGCTCCTCGATCTCGGCAAATGAGAACGAGCGCACGCCGATATTCTCGCAGTCGTGAACATCCAAACCGATGCCGTGACCCAAACCGTGAGGCATAAAGAGGTAGGCGGCACCTGCAGCGATAGCATCGTCAACCGAGCCACGCACCAAATCCAGAGCCTTCAAGCCCTCGATAAGGGTGCGGAACGCAGCATCGGAATACTCGGTGTACATCATATTGGGGCGCAGAGCCGCAGCGGCAGCATCGTGAGCCGCAAGGACAATATTATAGATATCCTTCTGCTTCTGCGTAAACTTACCATCAACGGGGAAGGTACGGGTGTGGTCAGAGACGTAGCCGTTCAGGTGCTCGCCACCAGCGTCGCACAACAGCAGACGGCCTGCCTGCATAGTGCCCGAGTGGTCGTGGTTGTGAAGCACCTCGCCGTGCTGCGAGAGGATGGTGGTGAACGATACGCCTGTGCCATAACGCAGAGCCATACCATCGACAATACCTGCCACCTCGTGCTCGGTGCGACCTACGCGGGTGTTACGCATAGCGGCGGTGTGCATCTGGTAGCCAATCTCGAAGGCCTCCTCCAAAGCGGCAATCTCCTCAGCGCCCTTCTGCTCACGCATAGCGGCTACGGCAAAGAGCAGATCCCACGACTTGCGGGCGTGGAGCATCGAGGGGTGGATACCGAGTAGATCCGACATCATCAACTTGGTCTCGCCACGATAGGGAGGCAGGTAGTGCACCTCGCGACCAAGTGCGATAGCACGCTGGACGTCCGCAGTAAGGCTTGCCATAGGCTTGGCACCGGCAACGCCTACACGGTCGGCAAAGTCGCGGATTGTGGGCTGGGGGCCCATCCAGATAATATCCTCAACAGTGAAGTCGTCGCCATAGAGCGTCTCCTCGCCCGACTCAACGTCGATAACGCCAGCCAGAGCGGGTACGCTATGACCGAAGAAGTACATAAAGGTCGAGTCCTGACGGAAATGGAATGTATTGTTAGGATAGTTGAAGGGTGACTCCACATTACCCGGGAGCAAAATGATACCCTTACCTACGCGACGGCGCAACTCGGCGCGGCGTGCTGAATAAATATCTGATGTAAACATAGTATGTAGTTTTAATTTTAAGTGTTATACGTTGGTAAATACCTGGTCAACCTCCTCCGAAGGTACCATCTTGTAGAGTTTGTCGCCACGACGAAGTGTCTGCGGCATCTTGATTGAGAAGTATGTTCCCTGTGGGATATGGTCAACGACCTGCTCCTTGAGAACCAAGCCCTCGGCTTCCATCTCCAGAACGCCAGTAGTCTCGCCCATCCACAGCAGTTGGTCGCCACGATTTACGGGCGCAGCCTCAACCAGCACCTCGGCAACGGAAATCTTCTTGAAGAAGTTGGTTACCTTGCCAATATAGACCTTGCGCTGGGTAGCAGATGAGCCGTAGCGAGCCGTATGCTCCGCAACATCGCGACCAGCATAGT
>JAZQSN010000056.1:0-15359 GCA_045630065.1 Alistipes sp. | reverse complement strand
GATGTATCACAAATATAACATTTTTTGGCGCACTTTGCAAATCGGCACACAAAAAAATGCAAACTTTCGCTCGGACAGGCGGTTTTACTCCCTTTATTATATAATTCTAAATCGGGAATGGAGTGCTGAAGGTTTTTGTTGGCTAACCCCGTTTTGATGTTCTGTAAATAAACGCTATCTTTGAGCAGTAATTATCCAATATTATGAAACAGAGTTGGAAGCCAGGAACAATGATATACCCCGTGCCGGCCGTGCTGGTGAGCTGCGGCAGTGTCGAGGGCGAGCATAATCTATTCACCGTGGCGTGGACGGGTACGGTCTGCACCAATCCCCCGATGTGCTATATCTCGGTGCGCCCCGAGCGCCATTCTTACGATATGATCAAGCGCACGGGCGAATTCGTAATCAACCTTACCACCGCCCAACTTGCTCGTGCAACCGACTGGTGTGGCGTGCGTTCGGGCAGGGACTACGATAAGTTCTCGGAGATGGGCCTTACGCTTGAGTCGGCCGCCGTTGTGCAGGCTCCCGTGGTGGGTGAGTCGCCCATTTCAATCGAGTGCAAGGTGCGACAGATTATCCCGCTCGGCTCACACGATATGTTTTTGGCCGATGTGGTGAATGTGCTCGTTGACGAGAAGTATATAAACCCCGAGAGTGGTCGCCTGGAGCTGGAACGTGCCGAGCCTATCGTCTATTCGCACGGCGAGTATTTTCAGTTGGGCGAAGTGATAGGCCATTTTGGTTGGTCGGTACGCAAGAAACCCAAGCCCAAGCGGGCGAAAGGCGCAGATTATCACGC
Source organism: Alistipes sp. (assembly GCA_045630065.1). Taxonomy (GTDB): domain Bacteria; phylum Bacteroidota; class Bacteroidia; order Bacteroidales; family Rikenellaceae; genus Alistipes. The sequence continues at coordinate 14,557 of JAZQSN010000056.1, read as the reverse complement.
AAAAAGCGCTATTAAAAGCAAAAAAAGGTAAATGTGCTAAAGGCGCATAGCTAAGTTTGGTCATTGGTCAATTTTTTACTACATTTGCGTAATACTGACACTCGCCCTTCGCTTTGATGACAGCGGTGGTTGGCAGGTGGAAAACGTAGAGTGTTTTTCGGCCTGAAAGAATGACAAAATAAAACGAAAATTAATAATCGTAAGATGAAACAGATCACGATACTACTCTTGTCGCTTCTCACTTTTGTGGGTTTTGCTTCGGCGCAGACGCAGGTGGAGCTACTTGAGGCGTATCGCAACTCAGCGCTGACGCAGACGCAGGCAAACGGTGAGCAGAGCGCGACCGATGTGCGTCGTACGCGCCAGGGTAGTGTGCAATCTTCATCTGCGACAAATCCCCAGCAGCCGACTTTAGATGTCACTCCACAACAAAACGGCTACTATGTCAATGGCCGTTATGTGCCGGGTATTCAGTATACGTTGGATGCCGATGGCGTATTTAGATTCAATACCAACGATTCTCGTTATAAGTTTTTAACTCAAGACTCGCGCGATTTCGATCCACGTCGAGGAAGTAAAGATATTGCGGCCGAGCAGAATAGGCGTGATTCGCTGCTGCAACTAATGCCCGAGTTGCGAGATATGCTGGCAGGCGACAATGCTCGCTTAACTCGTATATTTGGTCAGGATATGTTCCGTAATAGCCAGATGACTTTTGAGCCTAATCTGAATATTGCATCTGCCGATTCGTACATCCTGGGTTCGGGTGACGAGGTGATTTTGGATGTGTGGGGCAACTCGCAGTTAACACACCAGACAACCGTAACGCCCGAGGGTCAGGTGTTTATTCCCAACGTTGGTCCTGTGGCTGTCGCAGGTCTTACCATCGATGAGGCTACTGCTCGTATGCGTAGCGCTTTGGGCGCAATCTACCAGGGATTGTACGATGGCTCGGTGCAGATGAAACTCTCGTTGAGTGGTATGCGCAGCATACAGGTCAATGTGATGGGAGAGGTTGGTGTAGCCGGAAGTTATACTCTGCCTTCGCTTGCAACACTCTTCCACGCACTCTACGTGGCAGGAGGCGTGAATGAGATTGGTTCACTGCGCAGCATAAAGGTTTATCGTGGGGGCAAACTCTTTTCCGATGTTGACGTTTACGATTATATCCTCAATGGAAAGAGCAATAGCGATATCGCGCTGCGTGATGGTGATCTTATCATCGTTGCGCCCTACACCAATCTTGTCGAAGTGTCGGGTAGGGTGAAACGTCCGATGTTTTACGAGTTGCGTTCGGGTGAGACCATTGCCGATGTTGTGGCATATGCAGGCGACTTTACAAGCGACGCCAATCGCAGTATGGTAAATGTAACCCGTCGTAAGGGCGGACAGTATAAGTCATTCACCATTGGTGGCTCCGATTTGGACTCGTTTCAGTTGGAGGATGGTGACCAGATAACTATTGCGGGAAGCATCGACCGCCACGAGAATCGCGTGGAGGTGCTGGGTGCCGTATATCGTGAGGGCTACTACGCCTTGGACGATGATATGAAGACCGTAAAGCAACTTATCGCTCGTGCCGATGGTTTGCGTGCCGACGCTTTTATGGCACGTGCTGTGCTATATCGCGAGAAGGAGGATTGGACTATGGAGGCTAAGGCGATTGATTTGGCTGGACTGATGTCGGGTCGTGTGGCCGACATAGCATTGCGAGCTAACGATATGCTCTTTATTACCTCGGTTTCGGATATGCAGGAGGATTACACCGTTACCATCTTTGGTTCGGTTGCTCGCCCCGATACCTATCCCTTTGCCGAGAAGATGACCGTCGAAGATCTTGTCATCGCCTCGGGTGGCCTGCTGGAGTCGGCTTCTACGGCAAATATCACCATTACGCGCCGCCTGAAGGATACAAATAGTATGCAGGTGAGCGATATACTGTTTGAGACGTTTACCGTAGATATTAACGATGGCCTTGCTGTCGATGGCTCTAATTTCGAGTTGCAGCCCTTCGATCAGGTCTTTGTTCGCCGTTCACCTGTCTATATTACGCAGAGTAGCGTGAAGGTGCAGGGCGAAGTGGCATTCGAGGGTGACTATCCGCTCTCACACCGCAATATGCGCCTTTCGGAGGTTATCGTTGCCGCTGGCGGTACTAACCCTGGAGCCTTTATTGAGGGCGCTTACCTTCTGCGAAAGATGACCGACGAGGAGCGTCTGCAGAATAGCGCTCTGTCAAGTATGATCGAGAAGCAGGCAGGCAGCGAACGTGACTCGTTGTCGATGGCAGGTGTCGAGATGTCTGATCTCTACACGGTGGGTATCAACCTTGCCGATGCGTTGGCAAATCCTGGCTCCAACTCCGATGTAGTGTTGCGTAATGGCGATGTGATTATGGTGCCTGAGTATAATGGCACGGTGCGTGTAATGGGTGCTGTGTTGTATCCCAACTCGGTGACCTATAATGAAGGCAAGAACTTGCGCTACTACGTTAAGTCGGCTGGTGGTTTCGACAATAGAGCCCGCAAGAGTCGTGCATTTGTCATCTATATGAACGGAATGGTGGATTCGGGCCTCTCGGCCAAGGTGCAGCCGGGTAGTATTGTGATTATACCGAGCAAGATGGCTAAGGAGCCCATCAATTGGACACAGATTGTTCAGATGTTATCCTCTACCGCATCGATGAGTGCAGTGGTTATCTCTGCTATAAACCTTGCAAGATAGTGGCTATGGAACAGATGCAAAAACAGAACATAGCCCCGCATAAGGAGCAGGAGATTGACTTCGTTGAGTTGGTTCAACGTCTGTGGATTAACCGCTGGTTTGCGGTGAAGACCACCGCGGTGTTTGCGGTGTTGGGTTTGCTGGTGGCTTTATTCAGCGAGAAGGTATATACAGCCTCGTGTGATGTAGTACCCCAGTCGTCGGCCTCATTGGCCTCGCCTGGCGTGAGTTCGCTGGCTGCGTTGGCAGGAATCAACCTCGGTCAGGCGCAGAGCACAGAGACTCTATCGCCTAGTGTATATGCTAATATAATGAGCAGCATAACTTTCCGCAAAGAGTTGATGCAGACTCCGCTCAACTTTAACGAGATTTCGCATCCCGTATCGTTCTTTGACTACTACACTGCCAAGGAGTACAACTCTGGCATTGGCTCCTACATATTCAAATACACAGTAGGCCTGCCTTCCACTATACTCGAGGCTATTCGTGGTGAAAAATCAGAGCCAGACTATGGAGCGATGATAGGTGAAAAGCCGAAAATTGAAGCAATCTCAAAGGCCGAGTATGAGGCGATGCGCCAACTGGATGAGAGCGTAGGTATTACCATCGACGATAAGAGGGGCTATGTAACCATTACGGCCAGTATGCCCGAGGCCTTGGCTGCTGCACAGATGGCGCAGGCTACATTCGAGCTACTGGAGCGTTACATTACCGAGTTTAAGATTGAGAAGGTGCAGTCGAATCTCGACTTCGTGCAGGAGCGTTTCGATGAGGCCAAGCGTTCGTTCGAGGATGTGCAGATGCGTCGTGCCAAACTTCGCGATGCCAATATGAACACCGTGCGCCATACGGCCCGTACCGAGATGGAGCTTCTGGATACCGAGTATGCGCTTGCACAAAATATCTACACTTCGCTTGCCCAGCAACTTGAGCAGGCAAAGATAAGTGTTAAGGAGACGATGCCTGTGTTTACTGTCATCAAGCCTGTGACCGTGCCCTATAAGAAGAGCAAGCCCCAGCGTGCGATGATTATTCTCGCCTTCACGTTTCTGGGAGCGGTTGTGGGTATGGGATGTATATTGCTTCTGCCCGCCGTGGCTGAGATTGTAGGCTCGGAGCATATGCGAAGCTGGATTAAAGAGTCGCCTGCGAAAGCGGACGATTAGGCATAATATAGTTGCAATTTAACTAGACAAGAAACTGTAATGACAGGTTTGGGTTACATACTTTTATTACCAATAACGGTTGCCGTGATAGCAGTTGCGGTAATCCACCCCCAATTGGTGAAGGTTGCCAAACTAAAGAACATTGTTGATACCCCCAATGCCCGTAAACTCAACAAGGAGCCTATACCCGTGTTGGGAGGCGTAGGGGTCTTCTTTGGAGTGATGCTGAGTCTGAGTATTGCAGGATACTATATACCTAATATGAGTATCCCTTTCGAGTTGATCATCGCAATGTTGATAATGCTCTATACGGGTGTGGGTGACGATATATTGAACCTTTCGCCACGATTGCGATTTGGTATGCAGATATTTACCGTCTGCCTGATGATGTCTCTCGGTGGAATATATATCGACGATTTCCACGGTTTGTGGGGAATGTGGCGCTTGCCTCACGTTGTGGCATTTCTTCTCACGCTTGTATCCTGCGTTGGAATCATCAATGCCATTAACCTAATCGACGGAGTCGATGGTCTCTGTTCAGGCTACGGTATGTTTGCATCGATGATGTTTGCCATTTGCTTCCTGCGTATGGGCGATGTGTCGTATGCTGTTTTTGCTGCGGCGGTATTTGGAGCGTTGATACCCTTTATGCTCCATAATGTGTTCGGTCATCGCTACAAGATGTTCTTGGGTGATGGAGGTTCGCTTGTGCTGGGTTTTATTTGTGCGCTCTTTGTTATGCGTGTAATACAGTCGGGATACGATGTGGTGACGGGTTCTACAATCAGTTTTACGCTTGCTGTGCTGGCTGTTCCTGTGTTTGATACTCTACGAGTTATGACAGCTCGTATGGTTCAGCACCGTTCACCATTCAGCCCCGACAAGACACATCTGCATCATATGTTCATTTCGCTGGGTTGCTCTCACGCCCTAACGGCCGTCAACATAGTGGTGTTGAATGCACTCATCGTTACGGGTTGGCATATGTGCAACGTGCTTGGTATCTCGCCCGAGACACAGATGCTTACCACCATACTGCTTGGCATATTGACAACCTCGGGCCTTTACTACCTTGTGGAGTGGATTCGTCGGGAGCGCCCCACGTTGTATGAGAGAATACAGAAATTTATACATAAATATATCGCTCATCGTTCTACTACCGCGATCAAGGTGCAGAGGATGCTCGATGATAATTAGTTTTAACTGATAAGAAACAAATAGACTACTATGCCAAATATCTCAGAACGTGCGATCCGCATGCCGGCATCGCCTATCCGCAAGCTGGTACCTTTGGCCGACGCAGCAAAACGTCGTGGTGTGAAGGTATATCATCTCAATATCGGCCAGCCCGATTTGCCCACTCCGCAGGAGGGTTTGGATGCTTTGAAGACTATCGACCGCAAGTTGCTGGAGTATAGCCCCAGCGATGGCTTCTTGTCGCTACGCGAGAAGTTGGTGGGTTACTACGACCAGTACCAGATCAAACTCTCGCCCGACGATATTATCATCACCACGGGTGGCTCTGAGGCTGTGCTCTTTGCCTTTATGTCGTGCCTTAACCCTGGCGACGAGATTATTGTGCCCGAGCCTGCCTATGCCAACTATATGGCCTTCGCTATCTCGGCCGGAGCTATTATCCGCACCGTTTCGACCTCTATCGAGGAGGGATTCTCACTGCCCAAGGTGGAGCAGTTCGAGGAGCTTATCAACGAGCGTACACGCGGTATCCTGATTTGTAATCCCAACAACCCCACGGGCTATCTCTATACGCGCAAGGAGATGAATCGTATCCGCGACTTGGTCAAGAAGTACGATCTATTCCTCTTCTCGGACGAGGTTTATCGTGAGTTTATCTATACAGGTTCGCCCTATATTTCGGCTTGCCACCTAGAGGGTATCGAGCAGAATGTAGTGCTTATCGACTCGGTATCGAAGCGTTACTCGGAGTGCGGTATCCGCATCGGTGCGCTTATTACCAAGAACCACGAGTTGCGTAGGGCTGTGATGAAGTTCTGTCAGGCTCGCTTGAGTCCCCCGCTCATCGGTCAGATTGTAGCCGAGGCATCACTCGATGTGCCTCGCAAATATATGATTCGCACCTACGAGGAGTATATCGAGCGTCGTAATTGCCTTATCGATGGTCTGAACAAGATTCCTGGAGTCTATTCGCCCATCCCTATGGGTGCGTTCTATACCGTTGCTCGTCTGCCTATCGACGATAGCGACAAGTTCTGCGCGTGGTGCCTCTCAGAGTTTGAGTACGAGGGTGAGACCGTGATGATGGCTCCCGCTTCGGGTTTCTATATGGATCCTACCAAGGGTCGCAACGAGGTGCGTATAGCATATGTCCTTAAGAAGGAGGATTTGCGCCGTGCGCTCTTTATCCTGGGTAAGGCTTTGGAGGCTTATCCGGGTCGAGTTATGCCGTAGCGAAGGTGTGAAAACACATATTGTTTCACAATTTCTGCAAATAGTAAGGACTGCCAAAATCTATTGGCAGTCTTTTTTCTATTGTTTTTTAGTGATAAAATCGCTATATTTGTAAAAATGTAGTCCGCCGTATAATATCTTTAGAGTGTTTTACGTCCTTTCAACGTAACATATAATTACTAAACTATGGAAAAATACATTCTTTCGCTCGATCAGGGTACAAGTAGCTCAAGAGCGATAGTCTTCGACCATAATGGTCAGATTTGTTCGATGGCTCAGCGCGAGTTCACACAGCATTTTCCTCGCTCAGGATGGGTTGAACACGACCCCAATGAGATATGGTCATCACAGGCTTCGGTTATGGCCGAGGCACTCACTGCGATGGATATAGCTCCGGCTGATATTGCTGCTATTGGTATCACCAACCAGCGCGAGACAACCATCGTGTGGGATAGCGAGACAGAGGAGCCTATCTACAACGCCATTGTTTGGCAGGACCGTCGCACATCCGAGTATTGTGACTCGCTCAAGGCTGCAGGTCACACTGAGTTTATCCGCTCACGTACGGGTCTTATTATTGACGCCTACTTTAGTGCTACGAAGGTTAAGTGGATTTTGGATAACGTCGAGGGTGCGCGCGAGCGTGCCGAGCAGGGTAAGTTGATGTTCGGAACGGTTGATACCTGGCTCATCTGGCGTCTAACAAAGGGTGAGGTACACGTAACCGATGTAAGTAACGCATCGCGTACAATGCTCTTTAACATCCACACTCTGCAGTGGGACGAGGAGTTGCTTCGTTTGTTCGATATCCCGCTCTCGATGATGCCCAAGGTGTGCTCGTCGAGTGAGGTGTATGGCCATACCAATGCCACTATATTTGCCGATAATATCCCCATAGCAGGTATTGCGGGCGATCAGCAAGCGGCACTCTTTGGTCAGATGTGTGTCGAGCCAGGATCGGTGAAGAATACTTATGGCACGGGCTGTTTCCTTTTGATGAATAGTGGCGAGAAGCCTATCGATTCGAAGAATAACCTTCTTACTACCGTTGCGTGGAAGATTGGCGATAAGGTTAACTACGCCCTCGAAGGTAGTATCTTTGTAGGCGGATCGGTTGTGCAGTGGTTGCGTGACGGTCTGGGTGTAATCTCCTCATCGAGCGAGGTTGAGGCTCTGGCCGAGTCGGTACCCGATACTGGCGGAGTATACTTCGTGCCTGCGCTTACAGGTTTGGCAGCTCCCTATTGGGATCAGTATGCTCGTGGTAGCATCAGCGGCATCAGCCGAGGTACAACTGCGGCACACATCGCACGTGCGGCGTTGGAGGGTATTGCTTATCAGACGCTCGATATTGTGGATGCTATGCAGCGCGACGCTGGTATCGAGTTGTGCGAGCTGAAGGTAGATGGAGGCGCTGCACGCAACAATTTGTTGATGCAGTTCCAGTCGGATATCCTCGCTACACGTGTAATACGTCCTGAGGTTACTGAGACTACGGCTCTTGGTGCAGCCTATTTGGCAGGTCTGGCCGTGGGTTATTGGTCAAGCCTTGACGAGATTCGTGAGCAGTGGCAGGCCGAGCGTGTGTTTGAGCCTACCGACGATAGAGAGTCAGTCGAGAAGGCTGTCGAGGGTTGGCATGATGCCGTTCGTCGCACATTGAAGAGTAACTAATCTAAATTAAAACTATATGGAGACACCTTTTTTTACACAATGTCTGTTTGAGTTCATCGGTACGCTGGTGCTCATTCTGATGGGTGACGGAGTCGTTGCCAACCACTCCTTGAAGGGAACAAAGGGTAATAACGCAGGCCTGATTGTAATCACTTTGGCGTGGGGTCTTGCTGTTATGACTGGTGTGCTGATAGCAGGTCCTTACTCTGGAGCGCACCTTAGCCCTGCCGTGACACTCGGTTTTGCCATAGCTGGCACCTTCCCGTGGGCACACGTTGCGGGATATATTGTAGCACAGATGCTCGGCGCATTCTGTGGTGCAACACTGGTGTACATCTATTATAAGGATCATTTCGATATTACGGACGATTCTGCTACCAAACTCGGTATTTTCTGTACAATTCCCGCCATCGAGAACAAGGGTCGCAACTTCTTCTGTGAGTTGGTGGCTACTATGCTCCTCATCTTCGTTATCCTGGCTATAGGTAATGCAGAGAATACCCCCGAGGTAGGTATGGGTGGCCTTGCAAGTTTCCCCACAGCGATGTTGATCGTTGCCGTTGGTATGTCACTCGGTGGTACTACGGGTTATGCCTTGAACCCTGCGCGTGACCTTGGTCCCCGTATCGCTCACGCTATCCTGCCCATCAAGGGTAAGGGCTCAAGCGGCTGGGGCTACAGCTGGGTACCTATCCTCGGTCCGCTCACCGGTGCAGCACTTGCAGCATTGGCATATATGGCGGTGTATAACTTCTAATGTAATACATTATGCGTAATAAGAAAAGGCTGTCCAAACGGACAGCCTTTTCTGTGTTTATAAAGTCGGCGGTTAGAAATATACTCCTACGCCCAACTGGAATGTATCAATCTTATTCTTTCCCGTTGTGAATCCTAACACCTCGCTGCGCTTGAACGAGCCATTGTAGCGAGCCGATACGGCCAACTTCCAGATGCGAGCCTCGGCACCTATGGCATAGCCTAATGTGGGGCGCTCCAATACCCAATCTACGCCGCTTAATTTGCCACTGGTGTTGGTCATTACACAGAAGGTAGGACCCGCCTGAAGGGCTAAAACATTCCAAAAACGGTATTGCAACAGAACGGGGATATCCAACTTGTTGAGTTTTATATTTCCCATATTGCCCGCTACGTCGAACGTATTGCGCGAGTAGAGTATCTCGGGGTGGATGCCGAAGTTTGTCCACGAGAGGTCTCCTTGAAGACCCGCAAACCAACCTGTGCTTGCATCGAATCGAAGATCGCTTGCGCTGCTGAGTTTGTTGCTCTGATAGTCAAGACCAGCTTTGATACCCAGCTTGAACTTGGGGATTACGCCAGCCGATGCCTGCACGGCTATGCAAGCCAAAGCAAGGAGCATAATTATACGTTTCATACTATCCTATGTTTAATCATTTATTATCGTCCGCGAGAGCCCGACGAGCGTGTTCCCGACGATTTTGAGCCTGATGAACGGTTGCTCGATGATGTGCCCTTCGATGAAGATGTGCCGCCCTGCTTCACTGCTCCCCTTGAAGGAGTGCTACTGCCGCTGGGCTTTACATTGCCCTTCGAAGAACTACTGCCGGGACGAACATTGCCGCTTGTCGAGCCACTGGGACGCACATTGCCACTTGTCGAGCCACCAGGACGCACATTGCCCTGCGAAGTGCTACCACTGCCAGGACGCACCGTCGCATTGTTGCGAGAAGGTGTGCCGCTGGGTCGGCCTACGTTGCCTTGCTGAGGTCTGCTGCCAGACGAGCCCTGACCAATGCCACCACCTTGGCCTCTATGGGGAGTGCTCTGGGGCGCGTGCATTGTGTTGTTGTTGCGCGAGGGTGTAGAGTGTTGGGGTGCCTGTATGCGGCGAGGCGTCTCTTTCTCGAATCTTATGTCGCGTAGGTTACGCTGAGTATAAACACCCTTGTAGTGTTTGTACTGCTGCTTGTGCTGACGGTTGTAGTTCCACGGGTTGTGGTGGTTGATGACAACCTTATAGTAGCGATGCAGATCCGCAGGGAAGTGGTGGCCATGCGGCAACACCTTTGCTGATACCCAACGGCCATAGTTCATGTAGTGGAACACGGCACGCTCAACATCGTAGTAGAAGTTGAACTCGGGGAAGTAGTAATACATAGCAAAGTCATAACCCGCCGGACCCCACGATGGTTGTAACGAGATATTGATTGAGCCTGTTACGGGAGTAGGAGTGCTATAGGTATAGTAACCAATACCGCACGATGAGAGCGTAAAAGCCATCGTAATAGCTAAGATCAATCGTTTCATAACTTTAAGTTTTACGGGTTAAACTTCTGTTGCACTTATTTTATCGTTTTGCGCCCTTTGCGCCTTTCGCTCCTCCACCCATCGAGTAGTTGAAGATGTTCTCCTTGTAACTTGTGGTCTTGAACGAAGAGTCGCGCTTGCGCGAGAAGGCTATCTCGAGTAGTCGCTCGGTAAGCTGGCCGAACGAGATACCGGTGGCCTCCCATAAATAAAACGATAAAGATCCCGGAATAGTATTTATCTCGTTAACATAAATTCGATTATCCTTCTCATCAATCATAAAATCGATGCGTGCCACACCATCGCAGTTAAGCGCCTTGAAGGTCTCTACGGCTGTCGTGCGAATGAAGTTGGTCTGCTCATCGGGTAACTGTGCAGGAATCTCACGCACTGTAGAGTGCATACCTCGTGACTCCTTAACTCCTCCCTTGGCACCTCCTTTAGCACCTCCACCAAGGTACTTGTCCTGGTAGCTGAGAATCTCGCCACTGCGAATCGGGGCCTCACATACCGATGCTTCGCACTCGTAGTAGTTACCCAACACCGAGCAGTTAATCTCCTTGAGCTGCTCAACCAGATGCTCGACGATGATACGCTTCGAGTAGGTGATAGCATTCTCTATGGCTGCCTTCAGCTCTTCGCGGTTGTGTACGGCCGAGATACCTACACTTGAGCCCGAGTCGGCGGGCTTTACAATTACAGGGTAGGCGAGTTGCTTCTCGATGCGCTCGATAGTCTGCTGCTCGCGGTCGAACCACTCCTTGTCGGAGAACCACGCATAATCGATTACGGGAATACCACACGCCGAGAGAACCATCTTCATCGTAATCTTATCCATACCATTGGCTGAGGCCAACACGTTGCAACCTGCATAGGGGATACCTGTCATCTCGATGGTACCCTGGAATGAACCATCCTCACAGTTGGTACCGTGCAGTGCGGGCAGGATAACGTCGAGCGTAGTAACCACGTCGCTGCCGAACAAAGGCTTACGCACCTTGTAGAGCTTGTTGTCGCCATAGATGGGACGCAGGTAGACCTGTTCGCACGATGAGTAGAGCTGCTCCATATTTTTGTAGTTCTTACTATCGCGCAGAGCTTCACCTGTGTACCAAAGTCCCTCCTTGCTGATGTATATGGGTGTGATGTCGTACTTGCTTGTGTTGATAGCCTCCATTGCTTGAATGGCTGTCAGTACTGAAATCTCGTTCTCGACCGAGCGGCCGCCAAAGATTACACCTACATTGATTTTTGTCTTCATTATTGTTTGTATTAGTCGTTTTCTACTTAAATGAGTCGGGCAGGTCGTTCTCGTATAGCACTATGTCGCCCATACGCATCGATTTGGTCAGATATGCCGAGGCCTCGGCAAACGAGTCGGCTAGGATGATGTTATCTTCATTAAAGCCGCTCTCACGCAATCCCTCTGCTATAGCATCGCGGTTTACGCGATTTACCACTATGGCTATATCGGCTGCTGAGGCTATGTCTGCGCCCAATTGCTTATTGTTGCGGTATTGGCTCTGACCCATCTCCACAAATCCTGGAGTCACCACTATGCGACGTGTGCCCTCCGCGCGCTGGAAGTCACGCAACACTTCGAGCGCCATCTTCGCACCCGAAGGGTTAGAGTTGTAGGCGTCGTCGATGATGGTAATGCCTCCCGCTGTGCGCTTGATGCTTAGGCGGTGCTCAATCTGCTCGATCTGGCGAATGGCGCGTTTCTGCAGCGCCTGCGGAATGTGAAAATAATCCGCCACAGCGATAGCTGCCAAGAGATTGAGGATGTTGCCTCGTCCGGCCAAATGGGTGGTGTACACCTGCTCGGCATATCCCTCGGCTTTGACCTCGAATGAGGTCTGCGTAGGCGAGTAGTCGATATTCTCGGCACTCCACTCTGCCTCAGGGCGATTTACTCCGTAACCAATCACTTTGCAGTGGCTGGCACGCTCGGCGGCGGCGATAGTCTCGGAGTCCATATTCACAACCGCTAAACCATCTGTGGGCAGGGCGTCTATAAGCTCAAACTTGGTGCGACGTACATTCTCCAGCGAGCCAAAGGTCTCGAGATGCATCTCGCCAACGGCCGTAACCACACCTATGGTGGGGTGCACCAAGTCGCAAATCTCCTTGATGTCGCCCATCTGTTTTGCTCCCATCTCCACGATAAAAATCTGGTGGTGAGGCTTCAACTGCTCGCGCACGGTGCGTATTACACCCAGTGTGGTGTTGAAGTTACCAGGTGTCATCAGCACATTATATCGCTCCGAGAGAATGCGGTAGAGGTAATGCTTAGTCGAGGTCTTGCCAAAACTGCCCGTAACGCCGATAATCTTCAGGTCGGGCATCGAGCGAAGGATGCGCTTAGCGTCGTTATAGTACCAACGTGAGATGGCTGCCTCTAAAGGTTTGTTTACAAGGTTTGCCAATAGCATTACAATCGGCATTACCAACAGTGCTAACGCCACCACGTGAGCATATCCGGGGATAAACACCAGTGCTGCACCCACCGCCGCTGCAGTCAGCAGGGCTGCTGTTAGGAACAAGCGCTTCACGCGCATCGTGTAAACGATAGGTTTCTTATACACGGTGTGGAACTCTTGCCACGCAATCACTGCCATTATAACGGCCGACAAACCCCATATAACGAGATTAGAGAAGAGCCCCATTATGGTAAGCGCTGCAACCACGGCTGCACGGCCAAACTTATGTCCTGAGCCGAACCAGCGTGCATAGCGATCCTCGCGGTATGAGTTGTGCTGGAACATATGCACATCGTAGCGCACTATGGCTGCCCATAGCACTACATACAAAGGCCAAAATATAAGATTCTCGGTCAGCATACTTTACTTTTTCATCTCTTTACTTAAAAAACTCTCCGCCACACGCAGGAACAATGGCGTGTTCTCCAAAAATGCGTAGTGTCCTGCACCTGCCACCGTCACCAGACCAGCATCGGGAATCAACTTCTCCATCTTCTTTGCATCCGACAGAGGTGTTGCGGTGTCGTTCTCGCCCCAGAAAAGGAGCGTTGGTGCCGCAATCTTGGGCATCAAGTGACACAAATCCTCGTTCACGACCTTCGATAGTATGGCACGCATCATTGGCGAGGCTTGTCCATAATCTGACGAGCCAGCTTTCGAGCGGCGTTGCTCGATAATCTTCTCGGCACGGGCCTTGCCTACGACGATGGGCAACAACTTTTTCAGGAGTTTGAAGGTGTATACCTTGCGGTAGTAGGTGAGCGAACGTTTGGGTTTTACGCCTGCCGCATCAACCAACATTATCTTCTGCACCTTCTGGCGTGTGGCATACACTATCGATACACGACCGCCAAACGAATGACCAATAAGTATAGGATTCTCCACACCCTCGTGCTTGGCGAGTGCTTCCACCGAGCGGGTGTACTCCTCTACGCCCCACACCTGATGAGGCTCATCGCTCTTGCCAAAGCCTGCAAAATCGACCGTAAGCACACGAAAACGCGCCTCAAGAAATGGGCGTATGGCGTTGAAAGTCGAAGTGTTACATCCCCAACCGTGCAGTAGCAGGATGGGGTGTCCCTCACCGCAATCCTCGTAGTGAAGACGAATGTCGTTGTATGTGAAAAATTTATCCATAGTTTCTCGAATACAAATTTAACTTTTTTTTTCGTCAATAGCGATATTTATGCCCTAAAATAAACAAAAGACCGATCCCAAAGTGGAATCGGTCTTATTTTGATTAGTCGGATTTTACTTATTCATAATCTCATTTTGGCGGTTGATGCTCTCAACGTGGATAGCCTCCAGCACCGTGCGGACAAACTCCTCGCTCAGCCCCATACGACGTGTGATGGTGAGCATACGGCGGCAGATATCCTCCCAGCGGTTACTCTGCAGTATTGCCACATTGTTGGCCTTCTTGATGGCGCCAATCTTGTCGCTGGTGTGCATACGGCGGTTCAGAAGGTCAAAAATTTCGGCATCGATCTGGTCAATCTGCTGACGGCATACATTGAGTTCGTCGTGGAACTCGGGGTCGTCGGCCGACTTGGCACGCCACATAATGTTGTCGAGCATCGTGATGCAGTCCTGCGGTGTTACCTGTTGTGCCGAGTCGCTCCACGCCTTGTCAGGTGCGATGTGACTCTCAATCATCATACCGTCAAAGCAGAGGTCGGCAGCCTGCTGTGCAATGCCCTGCAACAAAGGTCGGCAACCGCAGATGTGCGACGGGTCGCAAATCATCATCATCTCGGGGAAGCGGCTACGCATCTCGAAGATGGTGTGCCACAT
>JAZQSN010000055.1:0-34975 GCA_045630065.1 Alistipes sp. | reverse complement strand
TAATATGGGTGCAGGTGCACGCGCTCAGCAGCCCCAGCCCGAGCCTAAGGGACATTGGGAGATGCCTGTTCCCGTTGAGATCCTTTCGAAGTACTTCACCGTTGTGAAGACCCCCGCCGTGGCCGACTTCGCAATCGTATTCGTGGATGCTCCCGCCAACGGTACGGGTTACGACCCCGCCGATGTAGCTAAGGGTGGCAACGGTTATATGCCTATCAGCTTGCAGTACAACGACTATACAGCTACCCACGCTCGTGAGGTGAGCCTCGCAGGTGGCGACCCGCTGGAGTCATTCACCAACCGCTCGTATAAGGGCAAGACCGTGAAGACCTCTAATAAGGATCAGCTCGATCTCATCCTCAAGACCCGTCGCGAGATGGGCTCGAAGCCCGTCATCGTTCAGGTTGATGCCAACCGCCCGATGGTGATGAGTGAGTTTGAGGGTGTAGCTGACGCAATCCTCTTCGGCTTCAGCGTACAGAAGCAGGCTGTTCTGGATATCCTGAGTGGTAAGGCTGAGCCTACGGGCCTTCTGCCTATGCAGCTCCCCGCCGATATGCAGACCGTTGAGGAGCAGCTTGAGGATGTAACGCGCGATATGCGCTGCCACGTTGATAGCGAGGGTAACACCTACGACTTCGCCTTCGGTATGAACTGGAAGGGCGTAATCAACGACGAGCGCGTTGCTAAGTACAAATAAGTCGCTAATGCGATAAACGAAATAGGCTGCTAACTCTCGGGTTAGCAGCCTATTTTATTTTACTTGATATGTCTTAGAAATTGTATAACCTTGTTAGACGATTTCTATCCCTTGAGGGTTACACTCACTCGTCCCACCTTTCCTCCGAGGGGAGGAGCCAGCTTGGCCACCATACACTCCACCTCGACAATCTCGGGATAGAGTTCGCGCACCGCACGGATGATGTTCTGCGCTGCAGCTTCGATGGTGCGGCACTTAATTTTCATCACCTCACTTACGCGCTCATACACGGTCAGGTAGTTTACAGCCTTCTCCACGGCATCTTCATCAGCCACCTCGCCCAGAGGCGTAGTGATCGTGAGCTCGACAACAAAGCGATTGCCCACCTTCTGCTCAAGGTCATAGCAACCGTGATATGCACGGAATTCCATCTGCTGAAGGCGAATAGTGTAAAGCATACTTATGGGGAAATTACTCTACAATAATCAAATAGTAGTTCTTCTTACCGCGCTGCGCAATCATATACTTACCAGCGATAAGCATATCCTTTGTTACGGTGAACATAGGATCAGTAACCTTCTCCTTGTTGAGCGACACACCACCGCCCTGAACCATCTTACGACACTCGCCTTTCGAGGGGAATACCTTTGTAAGGTCGGCACAAAGGTCTACGAACGAGCAACCGAGCTGTTCCTTGCTGATGGTGAACTGGGGAACACCCTCGAACACCTGCAAGAGTGTCTGCTCGTCGAGTTTATGCAAAGCCTCCGATGTAGCACCACCGAAGAGAATCTGCGACGCCTCAACAGCCTTCTCGTACTCCTCCTTAGAGTGAATCATCGTAGTAATCTCCTTTGCCAAGGTCTTCTGCAACTCACGCATATGGGGAGCCTCCTCGTGACACGCGATGAGTGACTCGATAGTCTCGCGGTCCAACAGAGTAAAGATCTTGATATAGCGCTTTGCATCCTCGTCGCTCACGTTCAACCAGAACTGGTAGAACTTATAGGGTGAAGTGTACTTGGGTGAAAGCCATACATTACCGCTCTCTGTCTTACCGAACTTTGTACCGTCAGCCTTGGTGATAAGAGGGCAAGTGATAGCAAATGCCTCGTTCTCCGAGCCGAGCTTACGGCGGATGAGCTCAGTACCTGTGGTGATGTTACCCCACTGGTCGGCACCACCCAACTGAACCTTACAGTTCATAGTCTGGTAGAGGTGCAAGAAGTCGTAACCCTGCAAGAGCTGGTAGGTAAACTCGGTGAACGACATACCCTCGCCCTCGCCCGAGAAGCGCTTCTTAACAGAGTCCTTAGCCATCATATAGTTTACGGTGATGCACTTACCGATGTCGCGTGCGAAATCGAGGAACGAGAACTCCTTCATCCAGTCGTAGTTGTTCACGAGGAGTGCCTTGTTCTCGGCGTCAGACTCGAAGTCGATGAGCTTCGCAAGCTGAGCCTTGATAGCCTCCTGGTTGTGGCGCAATGTAGCCTCGTCCAAGAGGTTACGCTCCTGCGACTTACCGCTGGGGTCGCCAATCATACCCGTAGCACCACCTACCAAGGCGATGGGACGGTGGCCACACATCTGGAAGTGCTTCAAAATCATAACACCTACCAAGTGACCAATATGCAATGAGTCGGCTGTAGGGTCGATACCCAAATAAGCCGTTGTCATCTCCTTCTCGAGCTGCTCCTTGGCGCCGGGCATAATCGTGTGGATCATACCACGCCACTCAAGCTCCTCTACAAAATTCTTAATTGCCATTTTTTTATCTTGTTTTGTTAAATACTCTATTCATACTCCATATCGAGCACCTTCTTGAGCTCGGCAAGAAGCGGATTCTTCTCATTCATATGCTGGATGCGGTCCTCCAACTTAATGGGGCGAGCAATCTTCACCTGCTCGTTGACCTTAACCTCCAACTCCAGGCTACCTGCAACACCTGCCGTGCGTGCTATAACCATCAGTAGCTCGGTCTTAGAACGCATAATCTCCTCGTAGAGAGTCTGCGACGGCACCTCAACTTTTATCGTATGTCCCTGCACTACCATAGTCTCGAAGGCCACCACAAAACGTGGGCGCTCCTGCAAGACAGCTTTAATGACAGCTGCGCGACACGCCTCAATCTTCGACTCGCTCTGAGGGTCATACTGCGAGGGAGCAGCCACCTCCTCGGTCGCAGCGGTCTGCAGTTCCGCACCCTTAGTCATTGCGTTCATCATACTGGCAATCGAGAGGCCAGCCACCGATGTTCTGCCCATTGACGGCATCGCACTTGTCGCACGCGCCTCGACCTCGGAGGCCACAGGGGCGGTGTTTGCCACTGGCGCAGATGCGGTCTCAACTGAAGGTGTGGTTTGCGAGGCTGAAGGTGCTACCCTCTCAGCAACGGGAGCTACCGCTATTGGGGCAGTTGTTGCTGTGGGGGCTGTGGTAGGCTGTACTGCCGCACCGCCTGCTGGTGTGATTGTGTCGGGCAGGGTAGGCAAAGTGTACTCCTCCTCGACTAAGGAGTCGTCGTTATTTTTTTTTTTGCCGAGACTTGAAATCTTCATAAGTCCCAGTTCCACTAACAAACGCTGATTTGACGATTGCTTTATTCTGCCGTCGGCCTCCGTCAGAAGCGATATGGCTCCAAACAAAAACTCGGTCGGGCACTGCTCAGCCTGACTGCGATATCGCTTCAGGAGCGTACCTGTGAGTTCAATGAGCGATATGGCAGGGCCTTTAGCCAGAAGCAGATCACGCATATGCTGGTTGAGTCCCGACATAAAGGTCTGACCCGAAAATCCCTTTGCAAGCACCTCGTCGAAACGAATAAGTGCCGTAGTGTAGTCACCCGCAAGCAACAAATCGGTCATCGAGAAGTAGGTGTCGTAATCGAGCACATTCAGAGTCTGCGCCACCTGCTTATACTGCAAGTTGGCATCGCAGAACGAAACGGCCTTATCGAACATCGACAATGCGTCGCGCATACCGCCATCGGCCTTCTGCGCGATGAGGTTCAGCGACTCCTCGTCGTAGCGTACACCCTCCTTGTCGGCAATATAACGCAGGTAACCTACCGAATCCTCAACCTTGATGCGGTTGAAGTCGTAGACCTGACAGCGCGAGAGGATGGTGGGGATAATCTTATGCTTTTCGGTTGTAGCCAGAATGAATACAGCGTGGCGAGGAGGCTCCTCCAGAGTCTTGAGGAAGGCGTTGAAAGCCTGCTGCGAGAGCATATGCACCTCGTCGATGATAAAGAGCGAATACTTACCCGTCTGAGGCAGGATGCGTACCTGCTCAATCAGGGCACGGATGTCGTCCACCGAGTTGTTCGATGCGGCATCCAGCTCGTGGATGTTCATCGAGCGTCCCTCGTTGAATGCACGGCACGACTCGCACTCGTTGCAAGCCTCGGCACCCACGGGGTTAAGACAGTTTATCGCCTTGGCGAAGATACGGGCACACGTAGTCTTACCCACTCCACGGGGACCGCAGAAAAGGTAGGCGTGCGCCAGCTGACCACGCTCGATAGCATTCTTGAGCGTCGAGGTGATGCTCTGCTGACCTACTACCGATTGGAATGTGGCAGGGCGGTATTTTCGTGCCGAAACAATAAATTCGCTCATAATAGCGCAAAGGTAATAATTTTTTTGGCAACTATGCCATCCCGAAGGGATAAATTACTCGCCGACGATTGTAACCTCGATGCCTCGGGCGGTCAGCGCCTCGAGCATATGGTTGGGAATTCCCGCATCGGTGATTATCTGATCGACATCGTCGGCCGAGCATATACGGCTAAAACCACGACGGCCAAACTTCGACGAGTCGCACAGCACGATGACCTTCTCGGCGGCGCCAATCATCACACGATTAAGGTTGGCCTCCAGCAGGTTGGTAGTCGAAAGACCATACTCGGGATCGATGCCGTCCACTCCGATGAAGAGCTTGCTGCCTGTATAATTCTCCAACTGACGCTCAGCATCGCAACCGATGGTCGAGAGCGATGAGCCACGAACGATGCCACCGAGCTGGATGACCTCTATATTACGGTTCTTCGAGAGAATCGACGCCACATTCAGTGCCGAGGTGATAACGGTCAGATGGCCGCTGTCGTCGGGCTGAATCTCGCGGGCAAGATACTGCACCGTGGTACCCGAGGCGATGATAATCGAGTCGTTGGGCTCGATAAGGCGCGCGGCATACTTGGCGATGGCGGTCTTCTCCGAGGGGTACTGATGCTCCTTGACATTCACATCGCGGTCGTTGATATAGGGGCTGATCTTGATAGCCTTGCCGTGTGCGCGATAGAGCACACCCGCCTGCTCGAGGATGGTGAGGTCCTTACGAATGGTTACCTCCGATACATTGAGCAGGACCGACAGCTCGGTCACACTCACCTGCCCTTTCGACTCCACCTCGCGCGATATAAATTCGTGACGTTCCGTGATATTCATTCTTCTAAAGTTTTATTTTCGGTAAAGATAGTTAAAATTCAAAAAAAACTTGCCTATCCGTCGAAATAATAGTACTTTTGTTTAAGTTAGCAAAATTAATTAGTGCAATAACTATAAACAACCTCAATATGCTTGAATTTTTCTCACCCCCTGCCGCGCGCCCTCGCATTGCGGCCGATAAAATCGACGGCGAGTACCGCCGTATGCGATTAAAGGTATTCCTCGGTGCTTTCTTCGGTTATGCGGCCTACTACTTGGTACGCAAAAACCTCTCGCTCGCCGCACCAGGTATGATGGAAGATGGCCTTTTGGACAAGGAGACCGCCGGCTTCGCTATGGCGGGTATTCCAATCGCATATGCTTTCAGCAAATTCATTATGGGTAGTCTGTCGGACCACTCCGACGCGCGTAAGTTCCTGGTGGTGGGACTTATCATCGCATCGTCGGTAATGGCGGCCGTAGGACTTATCCCCTACTCTACATCGATTGCCGTAAATGGCGGCATACTCTTCGCCTTTATGCTGGCTGTGGGTTGGCTCTCGGGTATGGGATGGCCTCCGTGCGGACGCATTATGTCGCACTGGTTCTCGCAGAACGAGCGAAGTTTCAAGATGTCGATATGGAACTGCTCACACAACGTGGGTGGTGGCTCGTTGGGTCTGCTCGTATCGGCTGGCGTGGTGGTGTTTGCAGGCGTGGGCATTGCCGAGAGTTGGCGTGCCGCATTCATATTCCCCTCGGTGGTGGCCATTCTTTTTGCCGCCTTCTGCTGGTGGACACTTCGTGATACGCCCGAGTCGTGCGGTCTGCCCTCAATCGAGGAGTATCGCAACGACTACACAAGCCGCAAGGCCGCTGCTGGCGAGGAGACAACAATCCCGTTCCGCCGTCTGTTTGTCGATTATGTATTCAAGAACCACCTGCTGTGGATGATTGCCATAGCCAACGTATTCGTGTATTTCGTACGCTATGGTATCAGCGACTGGTCGCCCACCTACCTGCAGGATATGCAGATTATGTCGGCATCGGAGAGCCGTGTGGCATTCTCGCTGTTTGAGTATGCGGGTATCCCCGGCACTATTATCTGCGGATGGATGTCGTCGCGCTTCTTCCAGGGCCGTTGTGCTCCCGTTAATGTGATATATATGTTGATGGTACTCGTAGGCGTTTTGTGCTACTGGCAGGCTGACGCTGTGGCATCGGTATTTGGTGGTGCCGAGGCTCTGCCGATGGTGGTGTATTGCTCGTTGGCTTTGACAGGCTTTGCCGTTTATGGTCCCATTGCACTTATCGGTATTCAGGCTTTGAGCTTCGTGCCGAAGAATGCTGCGGGTACCGCTGCCGGCTTTGTAGGCCTGTTCGGTTATCTGTTGGGCGATGCCGTGCTCTCGAAGATTATCGTGGGCCAGGTAGCGGGTTCCGACCTGGGTTGGGGTGTTACGTTTTGGATGTTTATAGCGGCCTGCATCATTGCAACCCTTATCTGCGCCGTGACTTGGCGCAAGGAGTATCACCTAATGCGTGAGCGTAGTATGCAGTAGGTCGAGTAATAGAACAATAGCTTTATGCCACAGCAGGACAAAATGTCTTGTTGTGGCATTATTTTTCTGCCATAGTCTGCCACACACGGCAAACAATGTCCGATTTAGGCTCTTGGCAAAGGTTTTGCGACATTATGGGCAAACGAACATAAAACAGAATTGACTATGAACATTAATTCACTTACGATAAAGGCTCAGGAGGCTTTGCAGTCGGCCGTAGCCATTGCTCGCGAGGCGGGCCAGCAGGCCGTAGAGCCTCAGCATCTGCTCCGCGCATTGATTAAGGAGGAGGATTCGCTCTCGGTATTTCTTTTGGGACGTGTGGGCGTGAACACCGCTTCGCTTGGCGAGGAGGTGCGCCGTGCCGTGGAGTCGCTGCCGAAGGTTGCAGGCGGCAATGGTGAGCAGTTTTTCTCATCGGAGACCACAAAGGTTATTCAGCGAGCAGTCGATTTCACTCGCACTTTCAACGACAAATATGCCTCGGTGGAGCACCTATTGCTTGGCCTTGTAGCCGAGCGAGGAGCAGCATCCGATATCCTCAAGCGTGCGGGCGCTACCGAAAGAGAACTCGTTCAGGCCATACGCGAATTCCGCAAGGGAGCGACCGTTGATTCGCAGACCTCGCAGCAGGAGTTTAATGCACTGGGCAAGTACGCTATCAACCTCAATGAGATGGCACGCAGCGGCAAGCTCGACCCCGTTATTGGTCGCGACGAGGAGATCCGCCGTGTGCTGCAGATTCTCTCACGTCGCACGAAGAACAACCCCATCCTTGTGGGTGAGGCCGGCGTAGGTAAGACTGCCATTGCCGAGGGTATAGCCCACCGCATAATAAATGGCGACGTACCCGAGAACCTCAAATCGAAACTCATCTTCTCGCTCGATATGGGTGCGTTGGTTGCCGGAGCGAAGTATCAGGGCGAGTTCGAGGAGCGACTGAAGGGTGTCGTGCAGGAGGTAATTGCAAGCGATGGCGAGATTCTGCTCTTTATCGATGAGATACACACTCTGGTGGGTGCAGGCAAGACAAGCGGAGCGATGGATGCCGCCAACATCCTCAAGCCTGCCCTTGCGCGTGGCGAGTTGCGAACCATTGGAGCCACTACACTCGATGAGTTCCAGAAATACTTCGAGCAAGATAAGGCCTTGGAGCGCCGTTTCCAAAAGGTGATGGTTGATGAGCCTACGACCGAGGATGCAATCTCTATTTTGCGAGGATTGAAGGAGCGCTACGAGAGCCACCACAAGGTGCGCATAAAGGATGAGGCCATAATTGCCGCCGTAGAGCTCTCTCACCGTTATATCACGTCGCGTTTTCTGCCCGACAAGGCTATCGACCTTGTGGATGAGGCGGCATCGCGCCTGCGCCTGGAGATGAACTCCGTACCCGAGGATATCGACACGCTCAACCGCCGTATACGTCAGTTGGAGATTGAGCGCGAAGCCATTCGTCGCGAGAACGATATGGAACGAGTGGAGAGCCTTTCGCGCGATATTGAGGAGCTGAAGGCCAAGGAGGCCGCCCTGCGTGCCAAGTGGCAGGGCGAAAGGGATTTGCTGCAGAAGATACAGCAGAACAAGGACTCTATCGAGCATCTGAAGATTGAGGCCAACGAGGCCGAGCGCGCAGGCGACTACGGTCGTGTGGCTGAGATTCGCTACGGCAAGATCGTGGAGGCCGAGCAGCAGATTTCCGCTCTGCAAGAGCAGTTGCGCCTGACAACGGCCGCAGGCGATGCAATGATTAAGGAGGAGGTCGATTCGCAGGATATAGCCGAGGTGGTATCACGCTGGACAGGTATCCCCGTGCAGCGTATGCTCTCGTCCGAGCGCGAGAAGTTGCTCCATATGGAGGCGGAATTGCACCGCCGTGTGGTGGGTCAGCAGCAGGCCATCGAGGTAATCTCGGATGCTGTGCGCCGCTCGCGTGCAGGACTCAACGATGAGCGCAAGCCCATCGGCTCGTTTATCTTCCTCGGCACTACAGGCGTAGGAAAGACCGAACTTGCGAAGGCTTTGGCGGAGTTCCTTTTCAACGACGACTCGATGATGACACGCATCGATATGAGCGAGTATCAGGAGCGCCATAGTGTCTCACGTCTTGTGGGTGCGCCTCCGGGATATGTGGGTTACGACGAGGGCGGACAACTCACCGAGGCGGTACGCCGCAAGCCCTACTCGGTGGTGCTGCTGGACGAGATCGAGAAGGCTCATCCCGATGTCTTCAACATCTTGTTGCAGGTGTTGGACGACGGTCGCCTGACTGATAATAAAGGTCGCACGGTTGACTTCCGCAACACTATCATCATTATGACATCGAATATGGGCTCACACATTATTCAGGAGAACTTCTCTTCGGCCTTCTCGGGCGAGAAGATTTCTAAGGATGTTGTCGAGCGCACACGCGAGGCGGTAGTTGAGATGCTGAAGGTGCAGCTCAAGCCCGAGTTCCTGAACCGCATCGACGAGATTGTGATGTTCGAGCCCCTCACACGCCACGACATCGAGAAGATTGTGGATATACAGATGGGTATCATCAGCCGAATGTTGCAACGTAACGGAGTAACGCTGGAGTACACACCTGCGGCTCGCAACCTGATAGCGCAGATGGGCTACGACCCGCTCTTTGGCGCTCGCCCCGTGAAGCGAGTTATTCAGCGTGAGGTGGTGAACGACCTCTCAAAGCGAATCCTCGCTGGCGAGGTTGACAGAGAGCGTCCCATCACAATAGATGCCGAGGGCGAGCGTTTGACTTTTTCAAACTAAAACATAAGACTTTTTCAGAAGGGTGCGCGAGAATTTCGCCACCCTTTTATTATATTTGCCATATCAAAATATATATGCGATGAGCTATAGACATCTTACCAATGCCGAGATTTCGGCACTTGAGACACAGGCTTGCACGGCCGAGGAGTGGAGCCGTGTGATGGTTGCCGAAGGATTTTTGGCCGATAATATTCACAACGCCCGCTTCTCGGGCGATGTGCGTCTGGGTGTTTTTGAGCGCGAGTTCACACTCGATGGAGGGCTAAGACGTGTGGCTGGTGTGCGTCACGCTACGCTGCATAATGTGGTGGTGGGTGATAACTGCTCGATTGATAACGTACATAATTATATCGCCAACTACACCATCGGTCACGATACGCTTATCGAAAATGTCGATCTAATTCTGGTCGATTCACACACCTCATTTGGTAATGGTGTAGCGGTCAATGTGCTCAACGAGACGGGTGGCCGTGAGGTCTATATCAGTGATAAGTTGTCGGCCCACATGGCCTACATCATGGCTATGTATCGTCACCGTCCTGCACTCATCGAGCGTCTGAAGCAGATGACCAACCACTATACCTCGAAGCAATCCTCGTCGATGGGTAGCATAGGATCCTATGTAAGGATTACCAATTCGGGGTCGCTGCGCAATGTCCGCATTGGCGACTACTGCACCGTGGTGGGCACATCGCGCCTCACAAATGGCACAATAAACAGCAATGCCGATGCCCCAGTACATATAGGTCATGGTGTGGTGTGCGACGACTTTATCATCTCGAGTGGCACGCGTGTAGATGAGGGTGCTATGCTCTCGCGTTGCTTTGTGGGTCAGGCGTGCAAGATTGGTCACAACTACTCGGCATCGGATTCGTTGTTCTTCAGCAACTGCCAGGGAGAGAATGGCGAAGCGTGCGCAATCTTCGCAGGTCCGTTCACCGTGACACACCACAAATCTACGCTGCTCATCGCTGGTATGTTCTCGTTTATGAATGCCGGTTCGGGTTCTAACCAAAGCAACCATATGTATAAACTCGGCCCTATACATCAGGGTATGCTGGAGCGTGGAGCCAAGACCACCTCTAACTCCTATATCCTGTGGCCTGCCCGCGTGGGAGCCTTTTCGCTGGTTATGGGTCGCCACGTCAAAAATTCGGATACGACGAATTTGCCGTTCTCTTATCTTATCGAGCAGAACAATACGACCTACCTTGTGCCGGGCGTGAATCTGCGTTCGGTGGGTACAATCCGCGATGTGCAGAAGTGGCCCAAGCGAGACAAGCGTACCGATCCCAATCGTTTGGATTACATCAATTATAACCATCTGAGTCCCTATACCGTGCAGAAGATGATGAAGGGCCTGAAGACTTTGTGCAATCTGCGCTATGCCAGCGGAGAGTTGTCAGATTTGTATTCGTTCCATAGTGCCAAGATCAAGAATTCGGCACTGGTAAAGGGTATAAAATTCTACGAGACAGCGGTGCATAAGTTTCTGGGCAACTCAATTATCAAACGTCTGGAGATTACAGAGTTCCGAAGCAATGAAGAGATTCGTGAGCGTCTGCGTCCCGATACGCCTATCGGTAGTGGTGAGTGGGTTGATCTCTCGGGCTTGATTGCCCCCAAGAGCGAGGTCGATCGTGTGATTGAGGGTATTGAGTCGGGAAGAATAAATCTCTTGAAGGAGGTGAACGATGAGTGGCGCACGATGCACGAGAATTACTACACCTACGAGTGGACTTGGGTCTACGAGCATCTGGAGGAGTTCTATGGTGTGAACCCTGCGCAGATAACCGCTACGGATGTTATCCGCATCGTCGAGCAGTGGCGCGAGGCCGTTGTGGGGCTTGATCGTATGATATATGAGGATGCCCGCAAAGAGTTTTCGCTGGCCTCACGCACGGGCTTTGGTGTGGATGGCTCACGCACGGAGAAGGATATGGACTTTGAGCAGGTGCGAGGTGACTTTGAGAGCAACCCCTTTGTGCAGGCAACGCTAGACCATATCGAGGCGAAAAGTGCGCTGGGCGACGAGATAATCGCCCGCATGCGACGCGTTTCAAAATAAAATAAAAAAGGTGTCGTTTGACACCTTTTTTATTTATCGAATATCTTTAGTACCTTTTATCCACGGCATCTTCTCGCTGATGAACTGCAATACCTTTACAGGATAGTCCGTGCAGGCGATGTCGGCCCCCAGAGCCAGAGCCAACTGGAAATCTTCGATGGAGCCACCCGGCCACAGATTAACGATCAGCCCCTCTTCGTGCGCCGTTTTCATAGCCGCACGCGATGTGCCCTCCACGCCGCAAGCCACTCGCTTAAGACCGAGACTCTTGGTTGTGGCGATGGTCTTCTCGCTCATCGGGTCACCCGTGATAAGCATACACTCGGTATCAGGGTGACGCTCCTTCATCGTGCGCAAGGCACGGTGGTCGAACGACGAGAAGATGTAGAGAGCCGACGCGGGGCGCTTGCTCATAACCGTCTGGTAGACCTTATCGCAATAGTCCTTGAGCTGCTCCTCGCTATAGTTATCGGTCTTCATCTCCCACTCGATATACAAAACTTCGGTCGTAGAGAAGTAATCGGCCAGCACATCCAGGAACAAAATAGGGTTACCCTGCTTTGTGCGGACCTTCTCAATATCCTTGCGCTTTGACTTCTCTACATCCATATCCACATCGGTCATACGTTTGAGCGAGGCATCGTGTATTACAACCAGTTCTCCATCAGCCGTAAGGCGAATATCGGCCTCATAGGCACGCACGCCCTGCTCGTATGAGCCCTTGAAGGCGGCCAGAGTATTCTCCTCAAATTCGTAACGACCGCCACGATGGCCTATTACTTGTATGTCGCGAGCCTGCTGTGCCAATGTTGCTGTCGCCAGCATTACTCCGCATAGCATTGTAAAAAATCTCTTCATTGCAGTATTGGTTTTAGAAAAAAGGCTGCCGTAAGTTGATGGCAGCCTTCCTTATATTTAGTATCTTGTTTAGCGATTATACGGTCATAATCTCCTTCTCCTTAGCCTCCATCAAGCTGTCAATCTGCTTTGAGAACTTCTCGAGCAGCTTCTGTGCCTGTGTCTCGCCATCCTTAGCCTCATCCTCGGGCATACCCTCCTTCTGAGCCTTCTTGAATGCCTCCACAGCATCGCGACGAGCGTTACGCAAGCTGATGCGTGCGTTCTCGCCTACACCCTTAACCTGCTTAACGAGCTCCTTACGACGCTCCTCAGTAAGAGGGGGAATCGACAGACGAATGGTCTCACCATTGTTCGAGGGGGTAAGGCCGATATTAGAGTCGATGATAGCCTTCTCGATGGGGCGAATCATATTCTTATCCCAAGGCTGAATGAGGATTGTACGTGCATCGGGAACGGTAACACTTGCTACACCCGATACGGGGGTCTGTGAGCCATAGTAGTCAACGAATACACTATTCAGTACGTTGGTCGATGCCTTACCGGCACGAATGTTGAGCAACTCCTCATCCAAGTGATCCACCGTACGCTTCATACGGTCGGTTGCTGCATTGATAATAGTTTTAGTATCCATAGTAGTCTATTTTATTGATTCCAAATTATTTGAGGGCGGCCTCAATAGCCTTAATCATCGACTCGAACTCGGCTGCCTCGTAACCTACCGACACGTAGATAACCTTACCATCCTTGCCAACAACAAAGTTGCGGGGGATGTAGTTCGACGCATACTTCTTGTATATCTCCTGTGTGCCATCAAGACCCATAGGGAAGGTGTAACCCTGCTTGTCGCGGAAAGCATCAACGGTGCTCTTCTTCTCACCACGCGAGATGGGGAGGAAAACGAAATCCTGACCCTTGAAGTGGTCGATGATATCCTTCTGCACTCGCTTAAACTCCTCACGGCAGGGAGGACACCACGTTGCCCAGAAATTAATCAAAACGATCTTACCCTTGAGCGACGAGAGAGTAACCTTTGAGCCGTCAACCATCTCAACGGTGAAGTCGGGAGCCTTCTGGCCAGGTTTGATAAGGGTTGTTGCCTCAATCTCCGCCTGCTGCTGAGCTGAAGCTGTCTGCGGTGCAACGAAAGCCATTACGGCCAGCGCTGCTACGATGATATATGCCTTGCGGCTGAATGATTTGATGTTCATAATTGTAATTGGTTAAAGTTTTATATTTCGTTTTAAAGTTTACTCCTTGCAAACAAGTGTACCGATTGCCTCGCCATTGAGCACCTTGGCCAGATTGCCCTCGGTATCCATATCGAAGACGATGATATCCAAGCCATTCTCCTTGCAGAGTGTAAAGGCGGTCATATCCATCACCTTAAGGTCGCGGTTGTAGACCTCATCGAAGGTAATCTTGTCGAACTTAGTTGCAGTGGGGTCCTTCTCGGGATCAGCCGTATAGACACCATCCACGCGAGTACCCTTGAACATAACCTCGGCCTCGATCTCGATGCCTCGCAGAGCTGAAGCAGTATCGGTCGAGAAGTAGGGGTTAGAGGTACCGCCGCCGATGATTACCACATAGCCTGCCTCAAGATACTCGATAGCCTTAGCCTTCGAGTAGTACTCGCCGATAGGCTCCATACGGATTGAGGTCAACACCTTGGCCTTCACGCCATTGTCCTCCAGAGCCGAGTGCAGTGCCAGCGAGTTGATAATCGTTGCGAGCATGCCCATCTGGTCGCCCTTCACGCGGTCGAAACCCTTCTTTGCGCCCTGCAGGCCACGGAATATGTTACCTCCGCCAATAACGATACCAATCTGCACGCCTGTAGCTGCAGCAGCCTTAATCTGCTCGGCATACGACTGCAATACGGCAGGCGAAAGGCCGTAACGCTGCTCGCCCTGGAGCGACTCACCGCTCAACTTAAGAAGTATTCTGTTGTATTTCATATCTTCAAACTATTTATATCTTTTGGCGAAGATAAGAAAAATTCCCGTTATATCACACTTTGCCGAGCAACTTTTATTCCGATGATAAGTATAAATACCTATTTTCGCGTCCAAGCCGAGCCATTTATGTCCATCCGAGAGGCAGCGTTACTCTTTTTTGCATATATTTGTAAATCGAAAGATTTTGAAAATACGCCTATGCTGAAGAGCAACATACAGATATTTTGGCTTATGCTTTTAATGCTTCCGCTCATCGGATGCGACACCCGCACCGACGCGGCCAAGCGATTGGAGAGCATTGACAATCTGGTTGCATATTGGGATTTTGCCGACGAGGATTATCTTCGAGCCAAGGGTGTGACAACCCCCACCCTGCGTGGCGAGGGCGACGCAGTGCCGCAAATCATAGAGCAGGGACCGCTGTCTGGTCGCTCGCTCCATTTCGATGGCGACGACTACCTCTACATCCCCTACAACGAAACGGGGGCACTGAACGTAAAAAGTGGTCAGGTAACAATCATCGCGTGGGTACGATGGACTGCCGAGCAGATTGGCTTTGTGGGTGGTATGTGGAACGAGTATGAGGATGGTGGCAAGCGACAGTATGGTCTGTTTGTGTCGCTACCTCACTACAATGGTCGCAACCAGGTGTGCGGACACATCTCGCGTACGGGCAAACCTACTCCGCCGTTCCCCTACTCGATCGACTATTCGGCCAGCAAACAGGAGGTGCCCAAGGACGAGTGGTGTGCCGTAGCATTTACCTACGATGGAGAGTATATCCGCTCATATTTCAATGGCAAGTTTGAGGCCCGCGAGGAGGAGCTTATCGACCACACCATAGGCTTTGAGGGTTATCCCGAAGGTCTGCGCCAAGTGAAAAATCCCTATTATTTCCCCGATGGAATAGGCGACAACGGCTCGGACTTTACCGTGGGAGCAGTGTTTGTAAATAAGCGCATCGGCAACTTCTTCAAGGGTGAGATTGGCGGCCTGGCCATCTACGACCGAGCTCTTTCGGCCGAGGAGGTGGAGTATGCGAGTTGGTGGGATAAAAAATAACAACCTAATATAAGATGAAACGTAATCTATTATTTACTCTTTTACTATTTGCTGCGAACTCGCTATCGGCCCAGCAAAAGGTCTCGATCAATCCCGAGAAGCAGTATCAGACCATCGAGTTTTTCGGTGCTGCCGATGCGTGGAGTGGCAATTTTGTAGGAAAATATTGGGGTGAGGTACCCAAACGCGATATTGCCGATCTGCTCTTCTCACAGCAGACAGACGCAGCGGGTAACCCCGTGGGCATTGGCCTTACGATGTGGCGCGTAAACCTTGGTGCAGGCACATTGGAGCAGGTGGGAGCCGACATATATCCCTATCAGCGCCGTGCCGAGTCCTACCTAAGTGTCGATGGCAAGAGTTATGATTGGGGCAAGTGTGCCGGTCAGGAGTATTTTATGCAGGCGGCGAAGGATCGCGGTTGCAATCAGTTTATACTCTTTTCGAACTCACCGCTGGTGCAACTAACCAAAAATGGCAAGGGCTACGCCCCGACTGCCGATAGTGCAAACCTTCGCAACGACTGCTACGATGACTATGCCAAGTATCTGGTCGATGTTACCGAGCACCTGATGGAGAAAGGCTATAACATCCCCTACATCAGCCCTATTAACGAGCCGCAGATGAACTGGACAACCATCAAGCAGGAGGGCTCGCCCTGGCGTAACAGTCAGATAAAGCAAATGACGCAAGCCCTCGATGAGGCCTTGTCGCGTTCGGCCAAGTTTGACAATCTGCGCATCTTCATAGGCGAGACTATGTTGCTCAAGGGTCTTTATGAGTTCACGCCGGGAATGTTGTCTCAGTTTGGCGAGGATCAGGTGGAGACTCCAGGCCGACAGCTATATACGTTCTTCGATGAGAAGTCGCCCCATTATATTGGTGATTTGAAACACATCAACAAAGAGTTTACGGCTCACCCTTATAACAACCACTTCACCAGCGAGGAGATGCGCGAAACACATCTTTTGGCTGGAGCTGAGGCCAAGAAGTATGGTCTTGATTACCACTCGTCAGAGTGGTGTCTGTTGCCCACATCGCAACAATATGGTGGCATTACGGATGACTGGCAGAAGGGCAACCACGGAGATATTCAGGCGGCGCTGATGATGGCGCGTGTGATGCATAGCGATTTTGTCGACATGAATGCCGTGTCGTGGTGCTACTGGAAAGCTATGGAGCTCAAGGGCGACCACGCTCTGGTGGCACTGCACGCAACCGATGGCGACATACATAAGGGAGGCTACATCTCGGCCAACAAGACTCTGTGGGTGCTGGGTAATTTCAGCCGCTTTATCCGCCCCAACTATAAGCGCATCGAGCTTGCAGGTGCTGATGACACCGATACATTGGCCGCTACGGCCTATCTCTCGCCCGATGGTGGACAGATAGTTGCCGTATTTGTCAATTCCGATTTTGAGAATCACAGCGTGGAGATCACCCTGCCCAAGCAGTGGCAGAAGCGAGTGAAGAGTGTTAAGAGCTATCGCACCGATGCTCGCCACGATTTGGCATATTCGCAACTGAGCAATACGCTAATGTATGATGTAGCTGCCCGAGGCGTTACTACATTTGTCATCGATTTGTAACGCGAGATAATGAAATAAAAATTTGTCAAAAAGGAATTAAATGTGTTTCTTTGCATAGCAAAGCCAAAACTAATAACTCAATATAAACTATTATGGTAGATATTTTTGAAAGATTAGAGAAGAATACCGGTGGCCCGATTGGTCAGTACATGCAGTTGGTTCACGGTTATTTTGCTTTCCCCAAGTTGGAGGGCGAGTTGGGTCCTCATATGCGTTTTGGCGGTAAGATGATGCTCAACTGGAGTCTTAACAACTACCTCGGCTTGGCCAACCACCCCGAGGTGCGTAAGGCTGACGCAGCCGGTGCTCAGGAGTTCGGTATGGCAGCACCTATGGGTGCTCGTATGATGAGTGGCCAGACCAAGTATCACGAGCAGCTGGAGCGCGAGCTCGCCGAGTTCGTGGGCAAGGAGGATGCGTTCCTTCTGAACTTCGGTTATCAGGGTATGATTTCTATTATCGACTGCCTGCTCACTCCGCGCGATGTTGTGGTTTACGATGCTGAGTGCCACGCCTGCATCATCGACGGTCTGCGTATGCACAAGGGTAAGCGTTTCGTATATGCTCACAACAACGAAGAGTCACTCCGTCTTCAGCTTAAGCACGCAACCGACCTTGCTGAGTCACAGCGTGGTGGTGTGCTGGTAATCACCGAGGGTGTATTCGGCATGAAGGGTGATTTGGGTTTCCTCGATGTTATCGTTAAGGCAAAGAAGGACTTCAACTTCCGCCTCTTGGTTGACGATGCACACGGCTTTGGTACTATGGGCCCCGGCGGTAAGGGTACTGCAGCTCACTTCGACTGCGTTGATGGCGTTGACGTGTTGTTCAACACCTTCGCAAAGTCAATGGCAGGTATCGGTGCATTCGTGAGCGGTCCCCGTTGGTTGATTAACCTCTTCCGTTACAATATGCGTTCACAGCTCTACGCTAAGTCACTCCCGATGCCTATGGTTATCGGTGCATTGAAGCGTGTGGAGCTTATCCGCAACCACCCCGAGTATCAGGAGAAGTTGTGGGAGATTACCCGTGCTTTGCAGACCGGTTTCAAGGAGAACGGTTTTGAGATTGGCGTAACACAGTCGCCCGTAACCCCCGTATATATGAAGGGCGGTAACGAGGAGGGTACAAACCTTATCGTTGATTTGCGCGAGAACTATGGTATCTTCTGCTCGATTGTAATCTACCCCGTTATTCCTAAGGGTGAGATTATCCTGCGTGTTATCCCCACTGCGGCACACACACTGGAGGATGTACAGCGCACTATCGAGGCATTTAAGGCAGTACGCGAGAAGTTCGATGCCGGTTACTACGCATCGATGCCTATCCCTCAGAAGGCTGACCCTGAGTTCCAGGTACGATAGTCAATTCAAAAAAATAGCAAAGAGGCTGCTAACCCACGGTTAGACAGCCTCTTTTTTATTCATCTCTTCGGCATAAATCTTTTCAAAAATAGCTCTTAGGCGCTCCTTATCGGCAATAATTGCTCTTAACTCACGCAGTCGCTCACCATTGTCCGAGGAGTCAATCCAGATGCGCAGATACCCACCCTCGGCATACTTTTCATTAAGATGCTCCAACGAACGACGCCAATGCCCCTCAGCGTCGAGGTGCGAAAAGTTAGCCAGACTAAACTGCACCGTACGGCGCACAATGAGTTCTGGGATAATCAGACGGTCAGCCTCGGCTACAATACATCCGTATATAGAGCGCGGAGCACGCTCGGCCGAGGCTCGGTGGTCCTCTGCCGCATCGGCCATAATATCAATCTGCTCCTGCGTAAACCAACGACGTAGCTCCATATCGGCACGCATTATGCGAGCCGACTCCTTGTGATGCAACTCTCGGCCGCAACTAAGGCCCGTATCGTGATATGCCGCCACGATGTAAACCATCTCCTCGTCCACATCAAACCCGCGCGCAAGCTGGGCGCTACGCTCGATGACCTGTCGGACGTGATCCTGACGGTGGCCTCTATCGAACGAGTCGTAGAGTGAGAGAATATGTTGCTCGACGTATGTTATTATCTCTTGACGAATCATAATGCACAATTTTTGCAGTGGCAAATATAGAGATAATCTTTGAGAAATTGGTATGATAAATGATATGAAAGAGAGGGCGGTTTTCTCCCTATTTAGATTTAAACTTCTTATGACTGTCGTGTTACTACTTTTGATAATGCTGCTTGCTGCCTGCGTCTATAATGCGGGGCGTAACTCTATCGACCGCACCACGGTGACATCATTCAACCTCGACACCTTTATGGGACGATGGTACGAGATAGCTCGCTTCAACCACAGTTTCGAACACGGTATGCGTAACGTAACGGCCGACTATCACCTGCTGGGTGATGGCACGGTGGAAGTGATAAACTCGGGCACGCGTGGCGACAAGGTACGCCAAACCATAGGCCGAGCGAAGACCACCTCGCAGCCAGGTCGGCTCCGAGTGTCGTTTTTCTGGTTTTTCTACTCCGATTACAACATTCTAGATATGGGTCCCAAGGGTGAATGGGTACTCATCGGCAGCCGTTCGCCACAATATCTGTGGATACTCTCACGCACTCCATCGCTACCAACGGCTACCATCAACCACATAATCGAGCTAGCCGACAGGCGTGGTTACAAAACCGAGAATCTTATTTTCGATAACCCCGACGAGAAGTGACGGGCAGACGGTAGATCACGTTGCGACGCACGTTGCGAGGGGTATGGAACGAGACATACAACCACTTACCCTTGACGGCTACACCCTCGGGCTCAAGTCCCAGATGAGAAAGGTCGATTGTCGAGAGGCGCTCACCAGTAACAATGTTGGTTGCGTGCAAACGTGTGGGACGTGGAGGAATACCATCGGGGAGGTAGATATAACGTCCATAGACGTGGCTACCCTGCGGAATGGTGACCTCACCGGCGGGCAGCGTACAGATAATGTCGCGGGCGGTGAGATGCACCTCGCCACGCTCATCGCTATCGGCCAGCGTAGGCAGCTTAAACACCTTTAGCATACGCAATGAGCCATATGAGCAGTAGAGATAAAGCCTGCGCGCAGAGGCATCGACAGCCCAATCGGCCGGGCCCGTGATGTCGACTCCGTCGTAGTAGATGGTCTGCACCAGACGTGAGCCCGTGAGCGAGATATCATTCACATAACAGGCTCGATTGCCTCGGCACTCGGTGACGTAGAAGAGCGGAAATTGCGACTTGCGGCTATAGCGCTCGACACCAAACGAGGCATTGTTGCAGTGGCCCGTATTGCCCTCCAGAACAAAGGTTGAGACAAACTCCTTGCGCTTCATATCGATAATCACACACTGACCCTTATCGTGCATCGAGAAGCCGTAACGGCCATATATGGCGAAGCCCTGCGTAGCACCCTGCACCTCAACATCGGCCGGCAAGAGCTCGGCAACATCCACAAAGAGTTCCATTCCGGCATTAGCCTGCTGCGCCGTAGCCACAACCGACCACAACAGCAAAGTGGCCGTAAAGATTGTTCTCAACACTCTCATTACTGCATCGATTTAATTGCACGCACAATACCAGCCACATCGTAGCCACACAAGGCGTAGAGTTCGGGCAGTGTGCCGTGCTCAACAAATCCGTCACCAATACCGAGTGATACGACCTGCGGGTAATAGCCATTATCGCTCAGCCACTTGGTGATGGCCTCACCCACGCCTCCACGCAGGATACCATCCTCGACAGTGATAATCTTCTTATATCTCTTGCCTACTTCCGCAAGCAACTCGGCATCAAGGGGTTTCACAAAACGCATATCGTAGTGTGCCACCGACTTGCCACCCTCTGCCTCAACCTGCGAAATGGCCTGCGCCGCAAAGTTTCCTACCGTACCGATGGTAAGCACAGCCACTTCGTCGCCATCCTTCAATCTACGGCCTCGGCCTGTAGGAATCTGCACAAAGGGCTCGCCACGCCACGCCACGCCCTCGCCCGAGCCACGCGGATAGCGCAGTGAGTAGGGCGACGGAGTATTTACAGCCGTATATAGCATATTACGCAACTCTGCCTCGTCCATCGGGGCGGCAACAATCATATTAGGGATGCAGGCAAACGACGCCATATCGAAAGCTCCGTGGTGCGTAGCACCATCCTCACCCACCAATCCGCCACGGTCGATACAGAACGTAACGGGCAGATTTTGCAATGCCACGTCGTGGATTACGTTGTCATAGGCACGCTGCATAAACGATGAGTAGATATTGCAGACAGGGTGCATACCACCTGCGGCCAAGCCAGCCGAGAAGGTTACGGCATGGCCCTCGGCAATGCCCACATCGAAGCAACGCTCGGGCATCTGTTGCATCATAATGTTGAGCGAACAACCCGAAGGCATAGCGGGTGTGATGCCGACAATTTTATCGTTCTGACGAGCCAATTCCAATAGTGTCTCACCAAATACATCCTGATAACGTGCCGCCGAGGTTGGCGAGGGAATACGCTCACCTGTCTCGGGGTTGAAACGTCCCGGAGCGTGCCACACAGCCTGATTATCTTCGGCAGGGGTGTAG
Source organism: Alistipes sp. (assembly GCA_045630065.1). Classification (GTDB taxonomy): domain Bacteria; phylum Bacteroidota; class Bacteroidia; order Bacteroidales; family Rikenellaceae; genus Alistipes. Next base: position 13,445 of record JAZQSN010000055.1, on the reverse strand, counting down.
CCCTTACCCTTGGTTGTGATTACGTGCAGAAGTTTGGGTTCGTCGATATCCTTCAGCGCCGAGAGCATAGTCACCAGTTCCTTCACATTGTGACCATCCAACTGACCAAAGTAGCGGAAGTTTAGACTCTCGAAGAGGTTGCTGTTCTGCAGCAGCCCCTGCTTCACGGCATTGCCCACCTTCTGACAGAAGCGCAACACGGGCGGAACGTGCGAAAGGATACGCCATAGGCCTCGCTTGAAGCGGTTGTAGAAGTTCGATGTTGACATTCTCGCCAGATAGCTATCCAGCGCACCCGTAGCGGCATCGATAGCCATCTCGTTATCGTTGAAGATAACAAGCAACTTACCCTTCTTCTTCTCGCCTGCATTGTTCAAGCCCTCGAAAGCCAAACCGCCCGTCATAGCACCATCGCCGATGACCGCCACAACGTGATTATCAATGCCCTGCAACTCAGCCGCCTTAGCCAGACCGTAGGCCGCCGAAATTGAGGTCGACGAGTGGCCTGCACCGAACGAGTCGTACTCGCTCTCGGCCATACGCGGGAAACCGCTTATGCCACCCAACTTACGATTTGTGGGGAAGAGGTCGCGACGTGAGGTGATGATTTTGTGGGCATAAGCCTGATGGCCAACATCCCACACCAACTTATCCTGCGGGGTGTCGTACACATAGTGAATGGCCACGGTAAGTTCCACCGTGCCCAGACTCGATGCCAGATGGCCGGGGTTTTTCGAACACTCCTCAATGATATACTGGCGCAACTCACGACAATAGAGCGGTAACTGCTCGACGCTCAAGCGCTTAAGATCGGCAGGAGAGTTTACTTTATATAGCAAATCGTATTCAACTTGTTCCATATCAACATCTTGCTTTTCGTTCACCTATGCCACCGAACAAGGTATGCCCAATGCTTCGACACGGGCTGCTATCTCACACAACTCCTCACGACTCACCTTCTCCAACGTCTTGCAGGGGGTATCGCGGTCGAGCGAATATACCATCACCTGACGTGGTGCTATACGCTCGACAAGGCGTAGCCACGCATCAACCTCCTCCTTGCGGGTGTTGTCGACCCTCTTGCCATCGTACTCGCCCCTAAGGAACATAGTCTGCAGAATCATCTCCCCCTCGAATAGTTGCATCAATTCAACGGTGCGCTCGACGGTGTAGGCACCCTGAGGTTTATTGACAAGTTGCACCGTATCGTCAAAGGCCGAGTCGAGTTTGAGGATATTGTTATCGACACGACGCAGGGCACGGCGCACATCCTCGCGGTGAATCTGAGTAGCATTGCTCAGCACCGATACCTTGGCCGTGGGGCACAGCTCATCGCGTAGCACAAGCGTGTCGTCAATGATAGACTCAAAGTTGGGGTGCATCGTAGGCTCGCCATTGCCCGCAAAGGTGATTACATCGGGTGGTGTACCCTCACCCACCATACGCACAAGCACCTCACGGAGCATCGAGCTAACCTCCTCGCGCGAATTAAAACGACGTCTGCCCACATGCTCTGCATTCCAACCGCACTCGCAGTAGATGCAGTCGAAGCTACACAACTTCGACTCCACGGGGAGCAGATTTACCCCCAATGAAAGGCCTAGACGGCGCGAATGTATGGGACCGAAGATTATATTGTTGTAGAGTGCTGTCATACGAAGGTTTTATTGCTTTTTCGAACGGCGGAACTCCTTGGGTGTCATACCTGTATGACGCAAGAAGTATTGGCCGAAAAACGAGGGATTCGGGAAATTGAGTTTGTTTGACACCTGCTGCACGGTGAGCTGAGTGGTGGCCAGCAAAGCCTTGGCATTGAGTATTACCGAGTGGGTAATCCACGTTGCAGCGCTACGGTTCGACATCTGACGTGTGACGATAGTCAGATACTTGGGCGTAATGCACAACTTATCGGCATAATACTGAACCTCGCGCGAAATGGTAATGTCGGTAGCAAGCAGCGACAAGAACTTACGGAAAATCACATCCTGACGCGAACGAGGCTCGCTCATAACGGGTATATCGCGTGCATAGACACCTGCAAGCTCGTAGCACAACAGGGTGAGCATCTGTGCATTTATCTGTTCGTAATAGGGATGGTCAGTGCGGCTATCGCGGTCGTGCATCATACGACACACCTGCAGGATAGACTCCAACTGCTCCTCACTTAGTACCATACAGGGATTCTCACGCATCATCATATGCACCGACGGAGCCGACGGGAAGTTCAAATCGCGAAGGAAGTCGGTATCGATACGCAGGGTATAACTCTCGAAGCCCTCGCCTCGTTTGAACTCCTGGATGATGGTTCCAGGAAAGGCCACGCACATAGTGCGAGCCGAGAGCGGGTATTTATGCTCGTTGATAGTTACATAGCCCTCACCCGCAAGGCAAATGAAGATGCCACCACGATTGAAAATTCGCGGCACATTGTTCTGGTTGATAATCGAGTCGTAGTCCTTGCTATCGATGTAGGTAAAGAGCGGATTTACATCGGTCGAAGCACTCTTGGGCGGTATTGGTTTCAATGTCTCCATCGTAGGTCTGTTTATTGGACAAAGATAGCAATAATTTGCTAGAAAGAATATTTTTCGCGCTAAATTCGCAAAAAAACGCCCCAAATAATCCTTTATAGAACATTTTGCCACATTGACAACATCTTCACCATCAGGGCTTACTAAAGAAAACCTGCCCGACAATCACGTTGTCGGGCAGGCTATATGCGTTCCTGAAAATTTTACAATTTCCTATTACAATTTACGCAACCAGATGTTACGGAAGCTGATAGGCTCAGAGGGGTCGCCGTGGCTCTGCAACTTGATGGGACCTGCACCGTGCTTCTGAACCTTGGGGTGACCGATATACTCTGTGGTACCACGGATAGCAACGTTGTTCTGCAACACTACGCCGTTGTGGATAACGGTAACGGTGGGAGGAACACGATATGAACCATCCTCGTTGAATACGGGAGCGTTGTAGATAATGTCGTAAACATTCCACTCGCCGGGCTTACGCATAGCGTTTGCCTTGGGAGTCGACTGCTTGTAGATACTACCTGTCTGACCGTTGGTGTAGGTGGGGTTGTTGTAGCAATCGAGAATCTGAATCTCGTAAAGACCCTGAAGGAATACACCACTGTTACCACGTGCCTGACCTGTACCTGTAATGTTCTCAGGTACACACCACTCGATATGGAGCTGGAAGCTCTCGAATGACTCACGAGTCTGGATATCACCCTTCTTCTTATTTACTGTGAACACGCCATCATGTACATCCCACTCGGCGGGACCGCCATTGGCACCTGTCCAAGCGCTGAGATCCTTACCATCGAAGAGTACGATCGCATCAGAGGGAGCTGAATTGGTGGTGATGTTACCGGGAGTCACAACCTTGGGAACGGGAGTGTAGAACTCAGTCATCTGAGGACGCATAGTTTCGGGACCATCCTTCTGCTGCTGTGCATTTACAGCCGTTACAGCAACCATCAGAGCAAAGGCTGAAAGAATAAGTTTTTTCATAGTCAAAAATATATTTTAGGTTTAAGTTTTCGCTTCTGATAGTACAAATTTACACAATTTATGCAAAATACATCACTTTTATGCTCTCTTTTTTACCACCGCCCAGCAATAAGAGTTGATAAATTATTTTGTCATCTCGACTTTATTCGTTATTTTTGGTAAAAATTATATTTATATGGCAATTTTCAAGGTAGAGGGCGGTACCCGCCTTCACGGTAGCGTAACACCGCAAGGTGCAAAGAACGAAGCCCTGCAGATACTCTCGGCAACACTACTCACATCAGAGCGCGTAGTACTACACAACGTACCGCAGATCTTAGATGTGTTGCAACTCATCGAACTGCTCGAATGTATGGGCGTAGAGGTGGAGCGCTTGGGTGGCGACAGCTACGCCTTCCGCGCAGCAAATGTAAACCTCGATTATCTGCAAAGCGAAGACTATCATAAGCGTTGCCGCCGTCTGCGTGGCTCGGTGATGATGATTGGCCCGTTGTTGGCGCGCTTTGGTGTGGGCTACATTCCCAAGCCTGGAGGCGACAAGATTGGCCGCCGTCGTCTTGATACCCACTTCCTTGGATTCCAGAAGTTGGGTGCTACATTCAACTTCGACCAGGCCGAGGAGTTCTTCTCGGTAGAGGCCAAGCGTCTGAAGGGTTGTTATATGTTGCTCGACGAGGCTTCTGTAACAGGCACGGCCAACATCGTTATGGCCGCCGTATTAGCCGAGGGCACCACAACAATCTACAACGCCGCCTGCGAGCCCTATCTGCAGCAGCTCTGCAAGATGCTCAACCGTATGGGTGCAAAGATTTCGGGTATAGCTTCGAACCTATTGACCATCGAGGGCGTAAGCGAGCTGGGTGGCACAGAGCATACTATGCTACCCGATATGATTGAGGTAGGTAGCTTTATCGGTATGGCCGCAATGACACAGTCTGAGCTTACCATCAAGAACGTATCGTACGAAAACCTCGGCATTATCCCTGCGCAGTTTGCTCGCTTGGGTATTCAGTTCGAGCAGCGTGGCGACGATATCTACATCCCCCAGCAGGATCACTACGCCATCGAGAGTTTCATCGACGGCTCAATTATGACCATCGCCGATGCGCCGTGGCCGGGACTTACGCCCGACCTGTTGTCGATTTTCCTTGTTGTGGCTACGCAGGCCAAGGGTACGGTGCTCATCCACCAGAAGATGTTCGAAAGCCGACTATTCTTTGTTGATAAGCTCATCGACATGGGCGCACAGATTATCCTCTGCGATCCCCACCGCGCAACCGTCATCGGCCACGACCACCGCATCCGTCTGCGTGCAGCAAAGATGACCTCGCCCGACATTCGTGCCGGAGTAGCACTACTCATAGCAGCTATGAGTGCCGAGGGAACGAGCATCATTCAGAATATCGAGCAGATTGACCGCGGTTACAAGGATATTGACGTGCGCTTGAATGCTTTGGGTGCAAAGATTACCCGATTGGAGGAGTAATAACCATAAATAGAGAAAGAGAATGATTATCACAACTACGAGCAATATCGAGGGTGCCCGCATCGAGGAGTATCTGCAGTTAGTATCGGTCAATGTGGTTATCGGCACCAACTTCTTCTCGGATTGGATGGCCTCGGTAACCGATATCTTCGGTGGCACATCGAGCACCTATCAGCGCAAGCTTGACAGCGTATACGAAGAGGCCGTAAAGCGCATCGAGAAGAAGGCATCGAAACTCGGTGCCGACGCCGTGATCGGCCTGAAGATGGACTTTGGCGAGGTGTCGGGCAAAGAGAAGAGTATGTTTATGGTATCGGCCATAGGCACAGCCGTAAAATTGAGAAAATAACTTATAAACTAACCATCATGAGAAAGATTTTTACAGTTGTAGCTATGCTAATGTTGTGTGCATCGGCATCTGCTCAGGGGTTCCGTTCGGCCATATCGAACGTTCCGGGTAATGAGTACCCCAAAGTATCAAACGATATGCGTGCCATCGTGCGCTACACATCAAAGACAGCACAGAAGGTGCAGGTGCAGGGCGGTGACGGCTTTGCCACAAAACCTGTCGATATGGTCAATGATGGTCAGGGCAACTGGAGCGTGGAGCTCAAAGGGCTTACCCCCGGCTTCCACTACTATTGGTTCCTTGTGGATGGCGTGCAGGTGAACGACCCTGCCAGCGTAGCATACTTCGGTTACAGCCGCCCCACAAGCGGTATCTATGCCGCCTACCCTGGTGAGGACTATATGGATGCCAAGGATGTTCCGCACGGCGTGGTGCGCGAGCAGTGGTATAAGTCAAGCGTTACGGGTCTGTGGCGCAGAGCCTACATATACACCCCTGCGGGCTACGATAATGGCAAAGATAAGTACCCCGTATTCTATCTCTTGCACGGCATGGGTGAGAATGAGCGTGGCTGGAGTCTGCAGGGCCGCATGAATTTCATTATGGATAACCTCATTGCCGAGGGTAAGGCCAAGCCTATGATCGTTGTGATGGATTGCGGCTACACCGACACGATGGATCCCGCTACGGGCGCTATCAAGCGTTCAACCGACGCAGGTTCGCTCGGCGATATCTACTTCAAGGATATTATCCCCATGGTGGAGAAGAACTACCGCGCAAAGTCGGATCGTGAGAGCCGTGCTATGGCAGGCTTGTCGATGGGTGGTTTCCAGACTATGAACATTGCTCTGGCTAACACCGACAAGTTCGCATACATCGGCGGTTTCTCGGCTGCACTGATGATGGGTGGCCGTCAGCAGGTTGACCTCAAGACAGCATACAACGGTGCGTTTGCTAACCCCGCAGAGTTTAACAAGAAGGTTAAGCTGTTGTGGTTTGGCGCAGGTAGCGAGGAGAAGGCGTTTGTTGATGCAGCAGCAAATATGACCAAGCAGCTCACAGAGATGGGCGTAAAGGTAGAGTCATATATCTCTGAGGGCACCTATCACGAGTGGCACACCTGGAGCCGCTGCCTGAAGGAGTTTGCTCCCAAGCTCTTCAAATAGCAACCCTCAAATACGACCCACTATGATAATCAACCATATTTGGGCACTCTGCGCCATCGCTCTGTGCGTCTCATGCTCGAGCGACGAAGGATGGGTATCGCTACTGAATAAGGATCTATCACACTGGCGTATATATCAGAGTTATCAGCACACCAACAACTTCCGTGGCCGTGCGCCCGTAGATGAGACTGGCCAGAAGATTCAGCCCATCGGCTACGACAAGAATCTATACAACCTCTTCTCAGTCGTGGAGGAGGCGGGCGAGCCCGTGCTCCACATCAGCGGCGAGACCTATGGTTGCGTAATCTCTAACGAGAGCTACCGCAACTACCACCTGCGTCTGCAGGTAAAGTTCGGTCAGAAACGTTGGGAGCCACGCCTTGAGAAGGCGCTCGACTCAGGTCTCTTGTACCACTCGGTTGGCGAGGCGGGAGTTGATTACTGGCTCTCGTGGATGCGTTCGTTCGAGTTTCAGGTGATGCAGAGCGGTACGACTGAGGGCAACAGTGGCGACTTCTGGTCTATCGCAGGCTCGAAGGCCGACATCAAGATTTCGAAGCCCAACCCCGATGTAAACACCTACTACTACGACCCCAATGGCGAGTGGCTCACCGTAGGTAGCCGAGGTGTAACAAACTTCTGCGGTACGAAGGATTACAACAGCCCCGATGGAGAGTGGACAACACTCGAACTTATCTGCTACGAGGGTAAGAGCCTCCACATCGTAAATGGCAATGTGGCAATGGCGCTACAAAATCTGCGCTACACCTCGGAGGCGGGCGATGTACCTCTGTTGGAGGGTAAGTTGCAACTTCAGAGCGAGGCGGGCGAAGTATTCTACAAGGGAATGGAGATACGTCCCATAGACGAAATGCCCGAGGAGTATCTTCCATACTTCGAATAACAAAAAATAGGGTGCTTAACCGTTTGGTTAGCACCCTTTTTATTAACATAATTCGTATAAAAATAGCCTTATTAGGCAATTCATTTTAGTCTATTTCGTTCCCATTCCCTGTGTCATAGTCATCACATCGTCGAGCGTGAGCGTGCCGACAATATCCACGATGCAGGCGCGGTATTGGTTATCCTTTATCACCACCAAATACTCATTCCTCTTACCCTCTGTGGCCGAGTAAATGGTGTAGGTTATATTCTGCTTGTTGGTGTAGGTCATCTCAAGACGATACAATCCTCGCGCCTCGCCGACCAAGTCGCCTATGGCTGTATAACTCCTACTACCCTGATAGTGGGGATAGACAATCTGGTAAATCATATCAATACGGTCGGCAATAGCCGCATCGTCGGCATTACCACGCTTTAGCGAACTCTTAAGTACCTTACCCGGTAGCTGGGTAGCCGTTGTGGAGTAGTTACCGTCCTGCAAGTCCGACACCAATTCACGGAATATGGTACTAAACTCGGGCGTCTGCGCCTGCACCGAAAGAGTGGCAAAAAGTGCTATGATGGTTATAAAAATCGGTCGGTTCATACTTCACTACATTTAGAATCCTATACCAATAGTCCACTGCTGAGCCTGCGGGCCACGACCACTCTTGAATATCTGTGTGGGCTGATACGCCGCATATATCGAGATCCAGCTAAACGAAAGGCGTGCCGTAGCACCCGCCTGAATAAAATTCACAGGATAGTTGTGCACCTTATCCTTCTTGCCACCATAATACTTAATCTTGGTGTGCGAGTTCATCACCATATCGACATAGCCACCCACCGAGAAGGCAAACTTACGGGGGTTACCAAACATCAATTCTACGGGCAGGTGCACCGACGCGATGTTAAACTTACTCTTCTTGGCCGAGCGACCCACAGTCTCCGATATGTTATAAGGCATAATCAAGCCACCATCTTTGGCGAGCGAGAGCGATGAATCGAGACGGTAATCATTCGAACGAATACCCAAGCCAACCGTTACGCCAAACTTATGCTGACGGTCGTAGGCCGCAAAGTGTAGCAAATTGACCGTTACTTGAGTCGATTTCCACGAGTTAATATCAAGAAAATCGCCCACCGCTGTGCCTGCATAGGGGGCATAGTTGAGATTTGAGAGCACATTGCTACCGATCTCAAAGGTAGGGATGGTCGAGAGCGAAAGACGGCCAACGGTAAATGTAGGATTGGGCTTTGTACGTATGCCGACGATAGATGAGAACTGCACGGGCGATTTTTTACCCTCATAGGGCACCTCGCCAAACTCCACTCCGTTAATACCAATGCTCAACTGCGCGTGAGCCGTAGATACTGCACCAGCGACAAGCACCAGAGCCAGAAAGAGTGTACGAAAAAAAGTTGGTTTCATAGTTTTATTTTTTAAGTTGAGTGATTATTCTATTGTAAAAAGACTCTGCAGGATATTCTCCTCCTCGACACCACCCTGCGAGAGGTTGGCCATAATCTGCTCAGCCTGTTGCTGAGCTTCGACAAGCGAATAGATGGGCTCGCCATTGACATAACCATAGACCTCGGGACGCGAGAGCCACGCCACACCAACAACCACAGCCACCATAGCCATCGCCAGAGCTGCCCTCTGCCATTGACCCATCTTGCGAGGCTCGTGCAGACGCACCGCAACACGCTCCGCGCGACTCTGCTCAGCATAGGCCTTCATAGCCTGCTCGGCCACGCCATACTCCTTGAAATTGTTATAATCCATAGTTCGTAATTTTAGTAAACTCCTCTCTTACTCGTTGGCGGGCTCGCGAGTGCGCCATCCTGACGGCCGCCACATTGCTCCCCACCACTTCGGCTATATCGGCAAACTCCATCGCCTCGACATCTCGCAGATGAATCACCTCGCGTTCGCGATCGGGCAGGCTCGATATTATGCTCCTGATGATTGCCACCTCGTCGCTTTGTACTCCGAGTTCTACCCCCTCACCCACTGCCTCGTCGATGTCGGTTATCATCCGCCGTCGTTCACGCTCTCGCAACCTATCGAGTGCCAGATTTCTGGCAGAGGTCAGGGCAAGCGACCGAAATCCCGACTGACGCAGTAGCAACCTGCGCCGCCACAGCTTTTCGTAGAGGTCCTGCACCAAATCTTCGGCTTCCGTAGGGTTGTGAAGCAGACTTACGGCATAGCGATATGCCGCATCCTTTACACTCAAAAACTCTATGTTCAGTTGCTCACTATTCATTTTGGGCAAGCCCTCGTGGGGCTGTTGTCATATATAATACGAATAAGTCCTAAAAATATAACATCTAAAAAAAAGAAAAACACCCTTTTTATGGGTGTTCTACTTCGCGGCGGTTCAGAAGGGCGTGTGTGATGGTTAGTTCATCGACATACTCCAACTCATCACCAAAGCCTATGCCTCGCGCTATGGTCGATACCTTCACCTCGGGATAGGCCTTCAGGCGGTTCATAATATAGAATAGTGTGGTCTCGCCCTCGACCGAGGTGGAGATGGCCAAGATAACCTCTCGCACACGGCCTGCGGCCACCTTATCGATAAGCATATCAATCTTCAAATCCGACGGCCCGATGCCCTGCATAGGCGATATGACTCCGCCCAAGACGTGATACAAGCCCTTGTACTGGCGTGTGTTCTCAATCGACATCAAATCACCCACCTGCTCCACAACGCACACCGTCGTGCGGTCGCGCTCGGGATTCTGACATATTGGGCAACGTGCCTCGTCGCTGAGGTTATTACACTCCTCGCAGTGGCGCACATCACGACGAAAGCGGGCTATGCTTTGGCTCATCTGCTCGACAGCATCCACATCCATCTTCAGCAGGTGCATAGCCAGTCGCAAGGCCGTACGGCGGCCTATGCCCGGTAGTTTGGTGAACTCCGATACGGCATCTTGCAGTAGTTTCGACATCGTGGCGGGGATTAAATATGTTCTATGCGAGATTGCTCAATCCAGCCCTTACGGCCATCGGCAATGCGAATCTCAATCCAACCATCGACCTCGTCGCCCGTTTCAACGGTAGTACCCTCGTGCAGAACGAAGAGTTCGGTCGAAGAGCGGTCGGGCGAGCTCTTAATCGACACCGACGAACTCATAACAACGGCCTCGGTCTGCTGCATAACCACACGACGTGCGCTCATGGCAAAGGCAGTGGTCACGACAAACAAAACGCCGCATACCGCCATCACATAAAATCCCGTCTTACGTACCGAGAGTCGCTGCGCCAAAAGATAGACAAGAGCCGTAGCGAGCGTTACGACCAGCAGCAGAAGCGAAAGGATGGTCCAAGCATTGCCACCCATCACATCGCGTAGCGAGCGCATCCACGTGGTGAGGAAGAACTCGGGAATCTCATCGATAATATCCTTGGTCGACTGCTGAGCATACTCCAGATTATGGCGTATATCCTCGTCGGCAGGAGCCAGACGCAGGGCACGATGGTAGTAAAGGATAGCGTGCGCCAGATCATCCTGCTTAAAGTAGGCATTGGCCATATTATAATACAGAGGTGCCGACTGCAAACCCTTGGCGGCAATAGCCTCGTAAAGCGACTGCGCCTGGGCATACTCCCCTGAGTTGTAGGCAGCGTTGGCCTGCTCCCATAGAGTCTGCTCGCTAACCTCGCCCGCAACGGGCAACTGCACAGCCTGCTCCTCCTGAGCCGAGAGTGATGTTGAGAGCAATATAATGGTCAAGAAAATGAATAATCGCTTCATAACTTATCGTTTAATGATAGACTCAATGTGTGAAATGATGTTTACACCCTCGGCATAGACGTCACTCATCTGCACCGACTCGGCAGGCGAATACTGCGCCTCGTCGCAACGCGAGATGATGTCGGTGAAGTGCTGCGCATCCTCCAGAGGACAACCTCGACGCTGTAACTGCTCACGAATGTTCTCCTTGGTAAGGCTCGAGACGGGGATGTTGAGCTTGTCGCTCATATAACCCCACAACGCTCGCAACATCTCCTCGAAGAAGGCGTGGCGGTTCTGCTCACGCATAAAGCGCTCGGCCTTGTGGAATCGCTGTACGGCGACCTTGTTTGCTCGGCGGTTACGCACCAGAACGACATTCTTGCTATCGCGAATCTTGCGGCGTAGGATGAAGTATGCAACTATAGCCGTAGCCAAAATCGTAGCAACAGCCCAGAAGTAGGTTGCACTCAACATAAGCGGAGCGATAGAGGAGCGGAGTGCCGGAGCACCCAACTTGATAAAGCGGATGTCGCTACCCAGCTGGCGTACGCCCTCCTTCGATGTGCCCATAATGAGCTGTGCCGTAGTAGAGGCGCCGGCTGAGCCATCGGGTGACACATTCAGTGTAAGGGGAGCCGAAGAGAGTGTTATATAACTACCCTTCTCGGGGCTGAAATATGAGAACTCCACAGGGGGTATATCGTAATCGCCCTCAGCGCGGGCAATGAACGGATATTCAAACTGACGATAGCCTGTAGTACCGTTGGTGGTGCTACTGATTGACTCGGTAGAGCGAACATCGTAGAGCTCGAAAGACGAGGGCAGAGCAAGCTTCGGGGCCTGCAGGAAGGTGATGTTACCCGTACCCGAGATGCGGATGTTATACGAAGCTGCCGAGTTGGCCTTAAGCTCCGACGAGGGCAACTGTGCATCCATCGAGAACGAACCCACGGCACCGGTAAACGATGCAGGAGCACCCTCGGGCAACTCCTTGACCTTTACACGAATTGCACCTGTGGTGAGTTTGCGGGGCACGTTATATACCTCCGAGCCACCACCAAAGAAGGGGTCGAAAGCACGCGACGAACGCATAACGACCTGCGCAATGGCCGTAATGTCGGCCGGCTCGATGGTGAGCTCGCCCGACTGCTGGGGATAGAGCAGATACTCTTTGATAATCTGTGAGTCGTAGACCTTGCCATCGAGTGTCTGACGTGTGGGGCGGTAGTTGTCGGTAGGCAACTCCTGCGACCAGAAGCCATTGAACGAAGGCAGTTTAGCGTTCTCGAAGCCCGCAATGCTAGCGCGGGTGTAGAGTGTGAGCGAAGCTCGTATAGGCTCGCCCTGATAGACCTCGGTGCGAGAGAGATTCAGTCGCAAGAGGATGTCATCCTGCGCAATCTGGTTCTGCACGGCTGTACCCTGCTGTGCAGCAGCCTGCTCGTCGCGACGTGCCGATGCCTCGACAACCTCAATAGGCGTGGCCTTGGTTGAGAACTTCTTTCCATCGACTGCTACCTCGGCTGCTCCGATGGTAATGTTGCCTGCCGTCTGTGCCATCACCACATAGGTTATGGTGAAGGTGGTCTTGCTGCTGCTAACGCCATTTATCGACTGAAACGAGCGGCCTGTAGCCGTTGTAGGGCCTGCCAGCACCTCCAGACCCTCGAAGGATGGAGTGCGGAAACTATCGCCATCGGGGTCGCCGTTGGTGAGCACAAACTCTACGCGAAACATCTCACCCGCAGTGACGATGAGCGGGGTGTTGATCTCGAAAGTAACATTACCGTCGGCACGTGACGTGAGAAAGGTCAGCATGGCGACAAATAGAAGAATAGTATGTCTTAAGAGTGATTTCATCTGCTGTGGTCTTAGTCCTCAACAAAACGTAACATTGCCGCGATTTATTTCGCGGCAAAGGTAAAAAAACGAAGTTTTGCACCCCACTTGAGGTGCAAAACTCCTATTTGGTCAAATTCTAGTGAGCGTACTCTGCGAAGAAGTCGTTACCCTTGTCATCAACGATGATGAATGCGGGGAAGTTCTCCACGTAAATCTTACGAACTGCCTCCATACCGAGCTCAGGGAAGTCAACAACCTCAACGCTCTTGATAGAGTTCTTCGCCAAAACAGCGGCAGGACCACCGATTGAGCCGAGGTAGAAGCCACCGTTAGCCTTACAAGCGTCCGTAACGGCCTGCGAGCGATTGCCCTTCGCTACCATAACCATCGAACCACCAGCCTTCTGGAACAAATCAACGTAAGGATCCATACGACCTGCCGTAGTGGGACCAAATG
>JAZQSN010000054.1:0-5534 GCA_045630065.1 Alistipes sp. | reverse complement strand
GGACTGATGGTCGGACTTGGCGAGAGCGATGATGAAGTATTGCAGACACTTAGAGACCTACGCAATGTAGGTGTCGAGATTGTAACGCTTGGTCAGTATCTTCGACCCTCTCTGGAGCACTATCCCGTTGCGGCGTATATCACTCCCGAGAAATTCGAATGGTACCGACTTCAAGCTCTTGAGATGGGCTTCAGCTACTGCGCCAGTGCGCCTATGGTGCGCTCGTCGTATTTGGCCGATGCCGCACTGGAGAGCGTAACGCGTAAAATTGCCGAGCAGTAGGGGGGAGGAGATTAGGACAAGGGCGGTTAGCCATAATTGTTTTTTGTCCGAGGCTTCACCGATCCTCTTCGGCGCAAGGCTTTTGGCTAAAATGAAGGGGGTATTGTACAAAGATTTAGGCCGTATGGGCTACTCCGAGTGCTGGGATTTACAGCGTTCGTTGTTCGATTGTGTGCTCGATGCAAAACGCACGGGCGAGGTTGCCGACAATCTTTTGGGGCACGAAGCCGGTTGGCTTCTTCTTGTAGAACATAATCCTGTTTACACATTAGGCAAAAGCGGTAAGGACGAGAATATGCTCGTCTCGGAGGCTTATTTGCGCTCTATCGGAGCCGAATTTTTCCACATCGACCGAGGTGGTGACGTGACCTTTCACGGCCCGGGTCAGATAGTGGGTTACCCCATCCTTGATTTGGAGCAGTTGGGCATCGGCCTTAGAGAGTATATCGACTCCATCGAGGAGGCCATCATCGGCGTGTGCCGAGAGTGGGGCATCGAGGCTGGTCGTGTGGCCGGCGCCTCGGGCGTATGGATCGATGGCGACACTGCGCGAGCAAGAAAAATTTGTGCCATTGGCGTTAAGTCGAGTCGCTATGTGACGATGCACGGCTTCGCCTTGAATGTGGCTACAGATTTGAAGTATTTTAACCATATCAACCCCTGCGGATTTACCGATAGGGGCGTTACGAGCATCGAGCGCGAGGTGGGCCACGAGGTAGATTTCGAGCAGGTTAAGATGCAGGTGGTGAAACATTTAAGCGAAAAATTAAAAATTGAAATATATAAATAATAAAATTGTAAGTTATGCCTATAGAGAAGCGATGGGTAGTGCGTGCCCGTGGCAATCAGGAGGTGGTGGAGCGTTTGGCTACTCACCTTAGAATGTCACCGGTTCTCACAAACCTACTTGTGCAACGAGGCATAGACACCGTAGAAAAGGCTAACAAATTCTTTAACCCGCAGCTTTCGGATCTGCACGACCCCTTCCTAATGACGGATATGGATCGCGCAGTCGAGCGTATCGAGCGCGCCGTCGCAAACAACGAGATGATTATGGTTTATGGCGACTACGACGTGGACGGTACAACGGCCGTGGCTCTGGTTTATAAGTTTTTGAAGCAAATAGGTCATAAGAACCTAGTTTTCTACATCCCCGACCGTTATAACGACGGTTACGGCATATCGGTCAAGGGCATCGACTTCGCCGCCCGCAAGGGTGTGACGTTGGCCATTGCTCTGGATTGCGGTATTAAAGCCGTAGAAAAGGTTGTTTATGCGAAGCAGAAGGGTGTTGATTTCATCATCTGCGACCACCATCTCCCAGCCGACGAGATTCCCGCGGCTGTGGCTGTGCTGGATCCCAAACGCAACGACTGCAACTATCCATTCAACGAGTTGTCGGGTTGTGGCGTAGGATTCAAACTCGTGCAGGCCTATGCACAGAAGCACGGTATTCCGTTCAAGGATATCGAGCATCTGTTGGATCTGCTCGTGGTAAGTATTGCGTCCGACATTGTGCCGCTTACGGGCGAGAACCGCATCTTGGCCTACTATGGTCTGGAGCGCTTGAACCGTATGCCCTCGTCGGGCCTTGGGTCGATAATCAAGATTTGCGGTCTTGACCGTCAAACCATTACTATCGACGACATTGTATTTAAGATTGGTCCGCGTATCAACGCCGCAGGTCGTATGCGTATGGACGAGAACGACGAGAATGCCGCTCCGAGTGGAGGTTTTGCCGCTGTGGAGCTTCTCGTTGAGGGTAACGAAAAGCAGGCCCGCGAGTTCTGCGACGTTATCGACTCGTACAACCAGGACCGCAAACACATCGACCGCAGCGTTACGCAGGAGGCTCACGACTACATCGAGTCGAACCCCCACCTGAAGAACCGTAAGTGTACGGTTATCTACAATCCCAAGTGGATGAAGGGTATCGTGGGTATTGTTGCCTCGCGCCTTATCGAGACCTACTACCGTCCTACGGTGGTGCTCACTATGAGCAATGGCTTCGTTACGGGCTCGGCGCGCTCGGTGCCAGGTTTTGATTTGTATCAGGCCGTTGAGTCGTGCTCGGACTTGCTCGAGAACTTCGGTGGACATATGTATGCCGCAGGTCTTACTATGCGACCCGAGAATGTGGAGGCTTTCAAGGAGCGTTTCAACGCCTACGTTGAGCAGAATATCGATCCGCAGATACTTGTTCCGCAGGTTGATATCGACAGCGAGTTGCTCTTCTCGGACATCACGCCCGCGTTCCACCGCCAGCTCAATAGCTTCCAGCCCTTCGGACCGGGTAACACAGCGCCTGTGTTTGCCACCTATAGCGCCAGCTCGCACGGCGAGGCTAAGTTGGTGGGTGCCGATATGGAGCATTTGCGTATGGACTTGGTGCAGAAGCAGAAGCCTAACACCTCGATTCAGACCATCGCCTTCCAGCAGCCCACGCACTACGAGTGGGTACGCTCGGGCCGCCCGATTGATGTGTGCTACCAGATTGTGGAGAATCACTACCGCGGAACTGTAACCACACAGCTCCGAATTAAGGATATTAAACCTGTAGTGAAATAGCCATTTGCCTTGATTAGGCGAAGATTGCTATTGGGCAGGATGCCTGAAAATATTAAGATAACGCTCGCAAGAAAGGGTAGCGGGCTTATCCTGGAAATAATTGCAAGTACGCTCTATCGCTGCCCGCGAGGGGAGAGGAAAGTCCGAGCAACACAGAGCGCCGCACGAGTTAACGGCTCGACGCTTGTGAGGGTGTAGTAGCGTAACAGAAAATAACCGCCTGCCTTCGGGTGGGTAAGGGTGAAAAGGTGGGGTAAGAGCCCACCGCGGTGGCAGCAATGTTCGCCGGCCGTACGCCTTGCGGGTTGCAAGACCATGTATACCGACAATTAAGGGTTGCTCGTCCAATGTCGGGGGGTAGGTTGCTAGAGGCTACGGGTGACCGTAGTCGTAGATAAATGATAGAGGCCTCTTTTGGGGTACAGAACTCGGCTTATAGTATTTGCAATGACTTGAGCCCGCTCGACTGATATGTCGGGCGGACTCTTTGTCTTTATATGGTTGAGGTGCGCACCTCGGATTATTCGAATGTCCGGAACTCCTCCACGGCCGTCATACATAGCGGACAGTAGTCGGTGTATAGCTCAGCGTTCGATATGGCGCCACACGTCGGGCATACCCTGTAGGGCGGAACACTCTTCGCTTGTTGTGATGTGAAGGTCTCCAGCGTGCTACGAAGTATGGCTATCTGCGCTATGTCGCTGGCGTCGCACCACGTTATGATGCGTGCTATGTAGCGGTTGCCGTCGCCAATGGCGCGATGAAGACACTGCACGGTGAGCTGATCGTGGAGCGAGTGTTTCTCTTCGAGTGCGAGGTTGAGATGTGTGGGTATGTCGTGCAGCGACGTGGTCGCCACCACGGGGGTATGAAACCTGCCACCCAACGACTCTATGGCCTTGCGGCAGTTCTCGCACTGCACGTTGTCGGCAAATGAGAGGGCACGGAAGAGAGCCGCTTGTGATGGCAAGGAGTCGAGTTCGGCTCGGTGGGCATAGTCGTTGTAGCGCTGACTCTGCCGATACTTGGCACGCCCCAGCTCGTTGAGCTCCTGCAGAGCGTCGTACCAAAGGTAATCGGTTGGCTCGGCATCGCGTCGTATGCCGCTTACGTAGGCCATTCCCAGAGCCATAGAGGCTACTATGAAGGCGATGATGAAGGGTATTCTTATTAGTTTCATACCCCTTGCAGAGCATAAATTGTGCCCAACCGTGGCATTGAATGCGATAAAAAAAGCGGAGGAAAACTCCTCCGCCTCATATCTGTTGTAGGTATGTTATTTGCTTGAGAGCAGCGCTTTGCCCAAAAACTCTGCGCTCTTGCTTGCCACCTGCTCAATCTCCTTCGAGAAACCGTGGTCGGCTCTGTCGATAATTACCAACTCACTATTGGGCCACGTCTGGTGGAAACGCTCGCCGTAGGTGTAGGGTACTACGCGGTCGCCTGTGCCGTGAATGATGAGTGCAGGACCCTGATACTTGGCCGCAGTCTCATAGATCGGTAGCGAGAAGGCTGTGCGGATATACTCTGCACCGAGATTCCTACCTCTGAATAACTCCACATACTCGCCCAGATTAAACGGGTCGTATGTAGCCCCCATCGTGCTACCACGAATGGCGTCGTCACGCAGTACGGCCGCAGGCGCCAGCAAAACAACGGCCTTGATTTTGTCTGCGCCCAAGTCGCCTGCTGTCATAGCCGCCACAACGCCACCTTGCGAGTGGCCCGAGATGGCGATGCCATCAACATAGGGCAGTTTGCTAACGTACTCAATTACCTTTTTTGCATCGACAATCTCGTTGGGTACGGTCATATCCTGAAAGCGACCTTCGCTCTGGCCGTGGCCGTTGAAGTCGAAACGTATCGAAGCAATGCCCTGCTGTCGGAGTAGCTCGGCAATCTGCTTCTCGAGCGCACCCTCCTTGTTGCCCATAAAGCCGTGGCAGAGTAATACTATCGGGCAACGCTCTCCCGCCTTGAGCTCGGGCTTGAGTATAACGCCCTGCAATTTGCCGTGGTCGCCATCGATTGTTACCGTCTCTGATTGTGCAAAAACGCTTGTCGCCACCATAGCCAAAAGCATTGTGGCCAATAACTTGATCTTTCTCATTGAGGTATAGTTTTATAGTTGAAATCGCAATAAAAGCTCTGTGGTGATACAAATTTACGACTTTTCTACAAAAAACAAGAGGGGAACGCGTCCGTTCCCCTCTTATTTTTCTGACATAATCAGAAAATTAAGCATACTTGAATGTTGACTCATCTGATACGGTCAACTTCTTGCGTCCCTTTGCACGACGCGCTGCCCTTTTCCCGCAAATTCTGCAGTGCGGTTTTTTACTCCTCCACTAAAAATCCCCTCATTAACACACACACATATAAACGTGCGCTATCATTAAAAATCGCCTCCTCCAATGCCCGCCAATAATAATTAAACCGAAAAAAAATTAGATTTTTATTTGCATATACAAAAAGTAGTAGTATATTTGCACTATACAAGTTGTTTAATACATCAATAATACTACACCTATGGAATATAATCTGATCATTGACGAGCTGTTAAGTGCTTGGGAAGAGACCTACAAAAAAGGGCAACTCACCTTTTGGGTGTTTCTGGCTTTGAAGGAGGGAAACAAATGTATGGAGCAGATAAAGGAGTTTGTCGAGCGGATGTCGCAAGGCAC
>JAZQSN010000053.1:0-3257 GCA_045630065.1 Alistipes sp. | reverse complement strand
CTACTTTTTCTATCTGATACTCTATCCGATAGCAATTCTGACAACGCTCATATCGTACGGCATTCTGCGTCTGTTTGGCCGAAAACGCAGCGGGGAGGAGATGAATTATACGTTCAATCGCGAGGATCTGGTCGAGCTGGTCGATAGTGAGGCCATCGAACCACAGCAGGAGGACGAGGAGGAGATCAGACTTTTTCAGAATGCGCTGGATTTTGCCGACCTGAGGGTGCGCGACTGTATGATTTCGCGCGTGGATGTCGAGGCGGTAGATATAAATATCTCAATCGAGGATCTCACGCAGCGATTCGTCGAGACCAAGTATTCGCGTATCTTCGTGTGGCGCGAGTCAATTGACTCGATTGTGGGATATGTCAATTCGAAGAGTCTGTTTAACAAACCCACGACCGTCGAGGAGGTTGTCATCGAGGTCGATTATGTGGCTGAGACACTGCCTCTGCAGACACTGTTGCAGAACTTCATCAAGCGTAAATCGAGCATAGCTGTTGTCGTTGACGAGTTTGGCGGCACGGCGGGTATCATTTCGATGGAGGATGTTCTGGAACAGATCTTTGGCGAGATTGAGGACGAGCACGATGTGAGCGAAGAGGTGGAGAAACAGGTGGGCGAGGATGAATTTGTATTCTCGTGCCGTCTGGAGGTGGACTACCTGAATGAACGCTATGGGCTTGATATTGAGGAGAGTGAGGAGTATGATACGTTGGCAGGTTACATTATCAATGCCTACGAGGGTATTCCTACGTCGGGAACAATTGTAACAACCGACAAACTCGAAATCAAGGTGCTCAGAACCACGCGAACACGCTTGGAATTGGCGCGTGTGAAAAAGAGATAACAAAAAAACACTCAATAATATGGCCATTAAGAATAATTTTACTATCTTTGGTGGCTCAAAATAGAATAAAACGAGTGGGCCAGATTGAAGTGGATCGGCGTGCAGTGCGGGTTGACGTGTGAAAAGCGCGATTGATGTGTGCGAAGTGCGGATTGGCGTGTGGAAAATGAGGATTGGCTTGTGCGAAGTGCGGGTTGGTTTATGCGGTCGGGCTCGTTGGGAAGGAATTAACGAAGTATAACAAATAAATTCTATGGTAACTCTAAATTCATTAAGAACGAAGTATGGTGTCATCGTGTCGGTTGTAATCATCCTGGCACTGTTGGCATTCATTATCTCTTTGGGCCCCGAGATGGGCTTTGGTAATAACGATCCCAAGGTGGGCGTTATCAATGGCGATAAGATCAACTACACGGAGTATCTGAACGAGTATGAGACTATCAAGACCTACAGCGGTATGACCGAGTCTACCGAGGAGGAGTCTAACTCGTTGGCTACTGCAACGTGGCAGTCGCTCATCGGTAAGCACCTCTTGACCCCCGGTTTTAGCAAGATCGGTATCGAGGTATCTGACGCTGAGCGTATGTCGATGATCAGCGGCGAGCACCTCTCATCAGTATTCTACAATATGTTTGCTGACCCCCAGACGGGCGAGTACAACGTGGAGACCATCACCGCATATCTCCAGCAGATCAGTGCTAACCCCGAGTCACAAGCTATGTGGTCGTTCATCAACTCACAGGCTGCTCTGGATCGTACGTTGGCAAAGTACCTGGGTCTGGTAAAGGCTGGTGTATATGTGAACAAGCTTGAGGTTGCCGAGGGTGTTACCGCATCTAACGAGAGCCGCAAGGGTCGTTTGGTAGCTCTGCCTTACTCTACCGTTGCTGATACAGAGGTAAGCGTAAGCGATGCTGATATCCAGAACTACTACAATGCTCACAAGGAGAACTACACCAAGCTCCCCAGCCGTTCGATCTCTTACGTTGTGTTCGACGTTGAGCCTACCGACAACGATATGCTCGAGATCGAGAAGAAGGCACAGACTATGGGTCAGGAGTTTGCTGCGGCAGAGGATGTTCGCGCATTCGTTCGCAAGAATATGGGTACAATTGCTGCGACCTATGTAAATGCAGCTCAGTTGGCTGAGGATGAGGCTGTTTTGCTCGATGGCGAGCAGTATGGTCCCGTGTTGAAGGCTAACGAGTGGGTTATGTCGCGTGCTATCGATACCAAGATGGCTCCCGATTCAGTTGATCTGAGCCACATCGTATTGGATCCCACGCAGGCAGCTTTGGCTGATAGCCTCTACACCGCACTTAAGGGTGGCGCAGACTTCGCAGCTGCTGCTCAGCAGCACTCGGCTTACGCAGCTACAGCTCAGGATGGTGGTAAGTTGGGCGTTATGCCTTTCTCTGCTCTGAACCCCGAGTTGGCTGAGCCTTTGGCATCGGCTAAGCGTGGCGACGTAGTGAAGGTAACTTTGGCAGGTTCGATCCAGCTCCTTAAGGTTAACAGCGTGGGCGCTGCTAAGAAGCACGTTTTGGTTGGTACGATTAATCTCCCCGTTGAGGCATCATCGACTACTCGTCGCGATGTTCACAACGTTGCCAGCATCTTCTCTGTTGATGGCAAGGGTTCACTCGATAAGTTCAACGAGGCTGCTACAGCTGCCGCTGTAACTCCCCGTGTAGCAACTATTTCGCAGGGCGATCGTTCGATTTTGGGTCTTGCAAGCTCACGCGAGATTATCCACTGGGCTCACGCAGCTAAGATCGAGGAGATCTCGGAGATCTTCACCATTGGCAACTCTTATGTTGTGGCTATGTTGACCGGTATTGACAACTCGGAGTACACTCCCTTGCAGCAGGTTAGCTCGTCAATCGCACAGACTTTGACTCGCGACAAGAAGTACGAGGTGCTGAAGGCTAAGTTGGCTGGCTCGTCAATCGACCAGATCGCATCAAGCAACGGCGTTGAGGTTGTAGCTTTCGACAATGTGAAGATGAACGACTACAGTGTGGCATCGCTCGTAATGGAGCCCCGCGTAGCTGGCGCAATCGCACACACCGCACAGACGGGTGCTGTATCAGCTCCCGTGAAGGGCTACTCTAACGCAGTGGTATTCGTTGTTGACGAGATCACCAAGAGCGAGGCTCAGACTGCTGAGGCCGAGAAGGTTCGTCTGCAGGCAAGCAGCGAGAACGTAGCATCGCAGATGTCGGTTGCTGCATTGCAGTCAATCGCTGAGATCGAGGATCTGCGTGGTCAGTACTTCTAATAGACAGCACGAAGTATAGATAAACGGTCTGCCCGACTTTCGAGTTGGGCAGACTTTTTTTATGCCGTTTTTATGCCGTCGTGCGTGGGAAAGATATTTTTCCGTATAAATATAGGTGTCATC
>JAZQSN010000052.1:0-13282 GCA_045630065.1 Alistipes sp. | reverse complement strand
ATGATCCTTGCCTGCGTAGCAGATGTGCTCCAAATCGCCAACCGAGTCGTTCCACTTGGTATTTACAACGTAGAAGAGCGATGTGATTTCGGGGAATCGACCTTTAAGCATATCAAGCAGAGCTGTGATGCGGGGCTGATCATCCTCATTGAAGATTACGATAACCATCACCTCGCCCGTAGAGGCGGTGCGGATGATAATGTTGCGCATCAGGCCGGCGTGTTCGCGGCAATTATGGAACGAGTAGCCATTATCGATGCAGAACTGCTTGACAGCGTCACGGATCGGATTCGACGGATCGGCCTGCAGATAACACTTGTCGATATTGAGCACCTTGTCGAAGCAGTTGGGGATATGGAAACCGAGTGCGGGCTCGCGCTCGATGTCGCCACCAGCGGCAATCTCCTCATATGTAAGCCAGCGCTTGTCGGCAAATGTAAACTCAAGCTTATTGCGATAGAACTGCTGCTTAGCAGAGCCCAAGCAGGGTTTTATCTCGGGCAGGGAGACTTTGCCAATGCGGGTAAGTTGGTCGCGTACCTGCTCGGTCTTAAAGCGGAGCTGCTCCGAGTAGGGCAAATTCTGCCACTTGCAACCGCCACACACACCAAAGTGTGGGCAGAAGGGCTCCTCGCGCAGGGGTGAGCGTTTCACGTAGTTCACCACCACACCCTCCATAAAGCGACGGCGCTTATTGCGTATCTGTACATCCACCACATCGCCCGGCACGGTCATCGGCACGAAGACCACCTGATCGTTATAACGGCCCATAGCCTTGCCCTCAGCTGCTAGAGTTGTAATCTCCAAAGCCTCGATGAGCGGATAATTCTGTTTTTTACGTCTTGCCATTGTATTTTTAAGATTTCGTTTTGACAAATATACAAAGATTTCTCATATTAGGCGTAAACTCTATAGAGTTTAACCCAGACAGCGGTCACGATTCTCGATAGCCCAGCTTACCAGCGGTTCGATGTTGGCCATAAACGAGCGTCCCAGCTCCGTCAAACGATACTCCACACGGGGTGGCACCTCGGGATAAGCCTCGCGCGAGATGAGCGACATATCCTCCAGGCGGCGCAGAGTCTGAGTGAGCATCTTCTGCGAAATGTCGGGTATAGCCTTCTGTAACTCACTGAAACGCTGCACCTCATTCTCGCGTAGCGGATAGAGTACAAGCAGCGACCATTTGTCGGCCGTTTTATCGAGAATATCTCGAATAGGGCAAAAATCCTCCTTCTTCATTTTTTAGATATTTTTTTACGTTGTAATTTTCTCTCACTGAGCATTTGTTACCTGAAGGTAACTCACTTACATTCAGGTGCCTTCTTGCACGAAGCAAAAAAGCAGCTTATATTTGCTCTACAAAAGTAACAAACTTTCTTTTAGTAACCAACAAAAAAAACTTCAACACTATGAAACAGATTGAAAAAATCGCCGCTGGCGCAGGCTACACCTGCATATCGGTAGGCAAGATGGCAGAGCTCTCAGAGCACGTACTCGAGCTGGGTCCCGAGGTAAAGATTCCTGGTAAGGTATTCGCTGGCGCAGCTGCAGGCACAACGGGTGCAGAGTTCTCGTTCCAGAGTTTCCCCGCAGGTGCAGAGACAGGTTTTCTGCATACTCACCGCACTCACGAGGAGCTCTATTTCTTCCTATCAGGTGAGGGACAGATGCAGGTCGATGGCGAGATTATCCCCGTGGCCGAGGGTAGCGTAGTGCGTGTTGCTCCCGCCTCCAAACGTTCGGTTCGCAATACAGGCAATGAGCCTCTGGTGATGCTTTGCATCCAGTACAAGGAGGCCTCGTTCACTGCCGAGGATGCCGCCGATGGCGAGATTCTGACAGAGCCCGTGGTGTGGTAACAACGATACACAATATGAAAAGAGCATACAGCCAAAAGCCGTATGCTCTTTTCAGTTATTTATGCACCCCAAGAGTGGAGGTCCTAAAATTAATTATAACTCAATGCCATACTCTGCCAGCTGCTGCACAAGTGTCGCAGCGTCGGCGAAGCGTACCGACTCCATTCCCACGGCCTTGGCAGCTGCCACGTTGTCGGCATTGTCATCGATAAAAATAGACTCTTCGGGTTGCAGATCGTAACGCTCAAGCAGGCAATGATAGATAGCCGCATTGGGCTTGAGCAGATGCTCCTCGCCCGACACGACAATGCCGTCGAACTCCCCGAAGACAGGATAGATATCGCGTATTAGAGGAAAAGTCTCGGCCGACCAGTTTGTCAAGCCATAGATGCCGTAGCCCTTCTCCTTGAGGCGGCGCAACACTGAAGCCGTACCCTCGACCTCGCCACCCATCATCTCCACCCAGCGGGTGTGATAGATGCCAATAGCCTCGGCCCACTCGGGATACTCGGCCTGCAGTTCGGCCACACCCTCGGCAAAGGGTTTGCCACCATCCATCTGTAAGTTCCATGAATATAGGCAGATATTATCCAGAAACCACTGGCTCTGTTGCTCGTCGCCGAAATACTTATCGTAGAGGTAGCGGGGATTCCAATCCACCAGCACACCTCCGAAGTCGAATACTATATTTTTGATTTGAGTCATTGTTTAGTGTGAAATTTTAACCAGCGCCTCGCGGTAGGCATTCAGAATACGCGACTTGGAGATAAAGCCCAAGTAGCGGTTGTTCTTATCCACAACGGGAAGCATCCAAGTGTGATTCTCCTCAAAATGTGGCAGGATGCTCTGCACCATCTCGTGCTGCAATATCTTGTAGGGGGGCTGAATCATATAGTAGGTAATCGAACGACCCCACTTCTCCGGCTTGAACATATCCTCGCGCAGGTCGTCCAACTGCACCACGCCCAGCAGACAGCCGAAGTTGTCGATAACGGGGAAGATATTACGTCGTGCCGATGAGATGATGTGCACGATATCGCCCAGCGTCATATTCTCCTTGATGCGAACAAAGTCGGTCTCCATCAACTCCTCCAGACGCATAAAGACAAATGCAGACTGGTCCTTGTCGTGGGTGAGCAACTCACCACGCATACGCAACTGTTTGGTGTAGATGGAGTCGCGATCGAGTGTATAATCGACCGCAAACGACACCGCCGACACAATCATAAGCGGAATGAACAGACCATAGCCGTTAGAGAGCTCGGCAATAAGGAAGATAGAGGTAAGCGGAGCCTTCATAACGCCCGCCATAACGCCTGCCATACCTACCAGCGTGAATGAAACGATGGATACATTCCAATCGAAGAAGGCGTTACATATCAGTGCCACGATAGCACCCATAAAGGCTCCTACGAAGAGCGACGGAGCAAATGTTCCGCCGACACCACCCGAGGCGTTTGTGGTAGCCATAGCCACCACCTTGAAGAACATAATGGCCGTAGCATAGACGATGGCCACCCACTCAACGGCGCTGAACTTAAAGAAGAGCGAGTTGTCGAACAGAGCCGCCACATTGCCGTGCATAAGGGCTGTGAGTCCCTCGTAACCCTCGCCATAGAGGGGTGGGAAGATAAAGATAAGCACACCCAGCACCACGCCTGCAAATATCCAGCGCTTATACTGCTGGTCGATGCGCTTGACGAACGATGCCACGATGGAGTTCACCGAAGTGAAGTAGTATGACATAAGACCGCAACATACACCCAGCAGGATGTAGAGCGGAATCTGATTTACCAGAAATACATCTGCCTCGCTAAGCGTAACGGCAATGATAGGATCGAAACCACGGAAGACAAGAGCCGTAGTGGTTGCCGTAGCCGAGGCCAGCAAAAGCGGGAAGATAGAGACCGAGGTGATGTCAAGCATCAGGATCTCCAGCACGAAAATCACACCCGTGATGGGAGCCTTGAAGATGGCCGACACGGCCGCACCCGCACCACAGCACAAAAGCAGCGTAAGTTGCTTATAGTTAAGACGTGCAAGCTTACCAACATTCGAACCTATGGCAGCGCCTGTGAGCACGATGGGTGCCTCGGGACCTACCGAACCACCAAAGCCGATGGTGGTGGCACCGCCCACGATTGATGACCAGCAGTTGTGGCTGGCGATGCGAGAATCCTTGCGCGCCATAGCATAGAGCACACGCGTAACACCCTCCGAAATCTCGTCGCGCACAATGCGCTTGACAAAAAGCGTTGCGAGCACAATACCAATGGCGGGATAGATGAGGTAGAGCACCTGCGCCCTATCGGCCGGGAACCAGGTCACCAGAGCCGACTTGACACCGTGCAACAACATCTCGAACACACAAGTACCCAAGCCTGCCAGCAGACCAACAACGATGGCCAGCACGGCCAGCATCTGTCGTTCGCTCAGGCGGTTACTGAGGCGGCGGATTATCTCGCGCAGATGGGATAATAGTTTTATTTTCGTACTATCGAACATATAATTCTCTCCCCTCAATGTGGGTTCGCAAGACTACTTGCCTGCCTTGTACATCTCCGACTGCTGGCGGATGAGTTCGGCATCGTCGAAGTAGTTAATCTTCATCGAACGGCGTACCATATCCAAGGTCTCGGCAGCCTCGGCACGAGCCACAGCGCAGCCCTTCTTCAGGATCTCGTACACGCCCTCAATATCCTGCTCATACTCCTTGCGGCGAGCGCGGATAGGTTCCAACATCTGCTCCAACACGGCGTAGAGGAACTTCTTAACCTTCACATCGCCCAAACCGCCACGCTGGTAGTGAGCCTTAAGCTCGTCCAAAGAGGCGTAATCGGGAAGGAACTCGGCAAAATGCTCGGGACGAGAGAAAGCGTCGAGGTAAGTAAATACGCAGTTACCCTCGATCTGACCCGGATCCTCGATACGGATGTGGTTGGGGTCGGTGTACATACTCATAACCTTCTTGCGCAGGTCGGCAGAGTTATCCGAGAGGTAGATGCAGTTGCCCAGCGACTTCGACATCTTGGCCTTGCCATCGGTACCCGGCAGACGCAAGCAAGCGGCATTCGACGGAAGCAGAATCTCGGGCTCCACCAAAGTCTCGCCATAAACAGAGTTGAACTTGTGGACAATCTCGCGAGTCTGCTCAATCATAGGCTCTTGATCCACACCTGCGGGAACGGTCGTAGCACGGAACGCTGTGATGTCAGATGCCTGCGAGATGGGATAGGTGTAGAAACCAACGGGGATAGACTTACCAAACTCGCGCATAACGATCTCAGTCTTCACGGTCGGGTTACGCTCCAGACGAGCAACGGTAACCAGGTTCATATAATAGAACGCCAACTCGGTGAGCTCGGGGACCATACTCTGAATGAAGATTGTCGACTTGGTGGGGTCGATACCGCAAGAGAGGTAATCGAGTGCCACTTCGATGATATTCTGGCGCACCTTCTCGGGATTGTCGGCATTATCGGTCAGAGCCTGTGCATCGGCAATCATAATGAAAATCTTCTCAAAAAGACCTGAGTTCTGCAACTCAACACGCTGGCGCAACGAGCCAACATAGTGACCCAGATGGAGTTTGCCTGTGGGGCGATCGCCCGTAAGAATAATTTTTCCCATATTTCTGTTTTCGATTTTTCGATTAAATATTCTATTATTGTACAAATTAACTACAAATGTAGCAATTTATCGCCGATGCGCCAAAAAAGTTTGATGCTATAATTTTTTTTTATATTTTTGTAGAACTTATTCAACCCTGATTTACAATGAGAATAGACCACATTGCCATCTGGTGCGACAATCTCGAGAGTATGCGGGAATTCTACACCACATATTTTGCCTGTCACTCGAACGACATATACCGCAATCCCAAGAAGGGCTACTCGGCCTATTTTCTCACATTTGACGGTGGCTCGTCACGCATCGAACTGATGCACCGCACCGACATCGAAATCGAGCCCCAAAAGCGAGGCTACGAGAAGGGAATGGCGCACCTGAGCATATGCATTGGCGAGCGTTGGGAGGTGGACTCACTGGTGGAAAAATTACGTGCCGACGGACACCCCATCCTGAGCGAGTGCCGCACCACGGGCGACGGCTATTATGAGGCTGTGGTGAGCGACATCGAAGGCAATTTAATAGAGATAACAGCAAACAAATAACGATATGACAATCATTCAATTACAATACCTTATCGAGGTAGCCAACTGCGGCAGTTTCTCGGCCGCATCGGAGAACTGTTTCGTTACGCAGCCATCGCTCTCGATGCAGATTAAATCGCTCGAGGAGGAGCTGGGTGTAATACTGCTCGACCGCTCGAAAAAACCTGTCATCCCGACCGAGGCGGGAGCCGTTGTCATAGCGCAGGCGCAGGAGACTCTGAAGGCCTACAACACCATCCGCGAATCGGTAGCCGAGCTCAAGGGCGAAACGGCAGGAAAGTTGCGTCTAGGAGTGATTCCCACCATTGCACCATACCTGTTGCACAAGTTCATTCCCGACTTCGTAAGGCGCTATCCGCTCGTTGAGCTTGAGATACGCGAAATGGTGACGGGAGATATCATCGAAGCGCTACGTCGCGACAAAATTGATGCGGCTCTTGTGGCCAGCGGAACCTGTGGCGAGGGCATTCAGGAGCGCGACCTCTTCAGCGACCGTTTCTTCGCCTATGTATCCCCCTCGAACCCGCTGTTCGAACGTTCGAACATCCGCATCGAAGATATTGATATGAAGGACCTTATCCTGCTGAGCCAGGGTAACTGTATGCGTGACCAGATCTTGGAGTTATGCCAGGCTCGACGCAATGTTCCCGCACACTACTACTTCGAGTCGGGCTCACTCGATACGCTGATGCGAATAGTCGATTGCACGGCTTGTATGACCATTATCCCCGAGATGGCGTTGGAGTATATCCCCGCATCGCGCCAGCGTCAGATAAAGACCCTGGCCAAGAGTGCCACCTCACGTCGTATAGCCATTGCCGTGCGTCGCACATACGTAAAAAATTCGATTATCAATGCACTTGAGACCACCATCCTGGAGAAGATGCAGATGGAGTTGGCGGCCAAGTAGTGTGATAAAACAATATGGACAAAAAGAGTGTGGTTTGTGACAAAATAACAAACCACACTTTTTCGTTTGGACGTAAAGATGCAAACAGAGGCAAATAATTTTCGCAGTGTCGTAAAAAAATCATATCTTTGCGGAGTTATATATAATATAAAAAACAGAAAACGTTAAACAATCGCCCCGTGCGAGCATAGAAAACTAATATGGAAAAACTTATTGAGACTATAGTAAATGCCATTCAGGACAAAAAAGGTAAGGATATTGTATCGTTGAATCTGGAGGGTTTCGATGGAGCCATCTGCTCACACTTCGTAGTCTGCAACGCCGACTCTACATCGCAGGTTGCCGCCATTGCCGACGGCATCGAGAAGGATGTGTATGAGAAGTTGGGCCAGAAGCTGTGGCGCATCGAGGGTCAGCAGAACGCCTTTTGGATTGCTATGGACTATGTGGATGTAGTGGTACATATCTTCCAGACTGAGTTGCGCGAGTTTTACAAGCTAGAGGAGTTGTGGGCTGACGCCCCGATTAAGAAGTACGAGTACGAGTTATAATTATGGCTAAACAGAATAGAAACAAGAAGAAAAACATAAACGTCAACATCCGTTTCAACTTTATGTGGATATGGGCAGGCATTGTTGCTGCTATTATCCTCTATTCGTTCTTTGGCGAAGGTCGTGCAGTGCCCGTATCTGGGGATTGGAATACTGTCGAGCAGATGATTCGTCAGGGCGAGGTAGAGCGCATAAAGGTCATTAACAAGAACACGGCTCAGGTCTACCTGACCAAGGAGGCCATCGAAGCCTATCGTGCAGGCGACGAGAATAGCCGTTTTAAGAATATCCCCGAGCAGGGCGAGCAGCTTAACTTTACCATCGGTTCGGTTGACATCCTCGACCGCGACGTAAAGCAGGCCATCGAGGATTCGGGGCTGGAGGATAACCCTGTAACGTTGGAGTACCTTAACGAGTCGAACGGCTGGGGCGACATCCTACTCAACTTCCTGCCGTGGTTGTTCCTTATCGGCATCTGGTTCTTCTTCATCCGCAGTATGTCACGCGGCGCAGGTGGCGCAGGTGGCGGCATTATGAATGTGGGCAAGGCTCGCGCACAGGAGTTCGACAAGGATAACCCCGCAAAGCGTGTTACCTTCAAGGATGTGGCAGGCTTGTCGGAGGCCAAGGTGGAGATTATGGAGATTGTGGATTTCCTGCGCAAGGCCGACAAATATCGTGAGCTGGGTGCCAAGATTCCCAAGGGCGCACTTTTGGTAGGCCCTCCGGGAACAGGTAAGACCCTGCTGGCAAAGGCTGTGGCAGGTGAGGCGAATGTACCCTTCCTCTCGATTTCGGGTTCGGACTTCGTTGAGATGTTCGTGGGTGTGGGTGCTTCACGAGTACGCGATTTGTTCGAGCAGGCCAAGCAGAAGGCACCCTGTATCGTATTCATCGACGAGATTGATGCCATCGGCCGCGCACGAGGCAAGAACGCGGGCTTCTCGGGTAACGACGAGCGCGAGAACACCCTCAACCAGTTGCTCACCGAAATGGACGGTTTCCAGACCAACGCAGGCGTAATCGTCTTAGCGGCTACCAACCGTGCCGACATTCTGGATAAGGCACTGATGCGTGCTGGTCGTTTCGACCGCCAAATTGACGTAGGTCTACCCGATGTGAAGGAGCGTGAGGAGATTTTCAACGTACACCTCCGCCACATCAAGCTCGCCGAGGGCATCGACCGCAGCTTCCTTGCAAAGCAGACACCCGGATTCTCGGGAGCCGATATTGCCAACGTATGTAACGAGGCCGCACTTATCGCTGCACGAAGCGACAAGTCGCAGGTCGAGCGCGAGGACTTTATGGCAGCTATCGACCGTATCGTGGGCGGATTGGAGAAGCGCAACAAGACTATGTCGGAGGCCGAGCGTCGTGCTACGGCTATCCACGAGGCTGGCCACGCTACGGTGATGTGGCTTACCAAGGATTGTGACCCTGTGTTGAAGGTTACGGTAATACCACGAGGCAACAGCCTTGGTGCAACGTGGTCGGTTCCCGACGAGGAGCGAGTACACGTCACCAACGAGGTGCTCGAGGCCAAGCTGGCAGGTATGCTCGGAGGTCGCATTGCCGAGGAGGTGAACTACGGCACTTTGGGCGCTGGTGCGTTGAGCGATCTGGAGCGTGCTACGAAGATTACCTACGCTATGGTGGCATACTACGGTATGAGCAAGAAGATTGGCCCTATCAGCTACTACGACGCTGCCGGCACACGCGACACTTTCACCAAGCCTTTCAGCGAGCATACAGCTGTGGAGATTGACGGCGAGGTGCGTCGCATTATGGAGGAGGCTTATGAGCGTGCCCGTGCCATCATCGAGGCCAACAACGATAAGATTAATGCGATGGCCGACCTTCTGTTGGAGAAGGAGACCATCTATGCCGAGGATATTGTACCCATCTTGGGCGAGTCGGCACAATCGACGGTAAAGGCAGACAACAAGAGCACTGAGGCTCCCCTGCAGCCCGCTATTGCGGGAGTAACCGTTGCCGACTAATTTTTGAAGAAACCTTATGAGTGATAAAGTAAAAAATTTCATCGTCCGCACACTCAGCGGAGTAGTAATGCTGGTCGTAGTGCTGGGTTCGATGTTGCTCTCGAAGTGGAGCTTCGTCGCACTGATGGGCGTTATCGCCATTGGCGGAATGTGGGAGTTCTACCGCTTTGTCGAGAAGGCTGGCTACAGCCCGTTGAAGGCACTGGGACTCTTTGCAGGAGTAATGACCTTCTGCGTGGGATTTTCAGTCTCACACTTCTTTGATGTAGCATACGAGCAGTCGAGCATATTGTTGCTTATAGCATCGGTGAGCGGCCTGATGTTGGTTGCACCGCTGATGTTCATCTGCGAGCTATACCGCCAAAGCAAGACCCCTATAGCCAACATTGCCACATCAATGCTCGGCTCGTTGTATGTCGCTATGCCTATGGCTATGTTACTCATCTTGCCTATGTTGTTGGGTGGTGGCAAGTGGAATCCATGGATAATGATATTCTACATATTCATCATCTGGGCTAACGATGTCTTCGCCTACCTGTTTGGCATCACTCTCGGTCGCCATCGCCTATTCGAGCGCATCTCACCCAAAAAGTCGTGGGAGGGATTCTTCGGCGGACTACTCGGCGCAGTGGCAATGGGCTATGTGGCCGCTACGGTGCTGGACGCAAGCGTTGCTATGTGGGTTGGTTTGGCATTGGTTGCCGCCATCTCGGGTGTGTTTGGCGACTTGGTGGAGTCGATGATGAAGCGCTCGATTGATATCAAGGACTCAGGCAACTTTATCCCCGGCCACGGAGGCTGGCTGGATCGCTTCGATGCACTGATACTCTCGGCACCGTTTGTATTTGTCTACGCGTGTGTTTACACGTTTGTATTTTAGAAATTAACTTATTAACCTTAAACATTAACAATATGAAGATCAACAAAGAGGGTTATAAAATAATAGCCACTTCGGGCCTCATCTGCTTGGCCTTGTGGTGTATGATTTACTATTTCCAGAGCCACGAGTCGAAGGTTAGCCTGCTCATCACCAGCGCTGCCATCCTCTTCTCGTTCTGGCTCTTCATCGTGGCCTTCTTCCGCGAGCCTCGCCGAGTGAAGATTCACGATCCCGAGCTTATCTTCTCGCCCTGCGACGGTCGCGTCGTGGTAACCGAGGTGGTATACGAGGATGAGTATATGAAGCAGGATATGCTGCAGATATCGATTTTTATGTCGGTAACCAACATCCATATGAACTGGTCGCCCGTGGGTGGCGAGGTGGAGTACTACAAATATCACCCCGGCCGCTTCCTCATCGCTTGGCATCCCAAATCATCGACCGAGAACGAGCGCACCACTACCGTAGTGAAGCTCGACGACAATAACCGCGTGCTCTTCCGTCAGGTGGCAGGCCTTATTGCTCGCCGTATCGTGTCGTACATCAAGGTGGGCGACAAGGTTAAGCAGAACGACGTATTCGGCTTCATTAAGTTCGGCTCGCGCATCGATGTACTCGTGCCGAAGGATTGCGAGTTACTCGTAGAGATTGGCGACCCCGTGGTAGGTTCGCAGACACCCATTGCACGTTTGCGTAAGTAAATAGAGTGCTATGGCTATCACACCGCAAAACATACTGCGCGTAAGCGTTGGATTGATACTCACGGCGACCATACTGTTTCTGGTGTGGTACTTCTCGTCGGTGGTTATCTACATCCTTGTGTCGGCGGTGCTGGCCATCATCGGCCGTCCGTTGGTCAACTGGCTCGTGGGACGTCGCATTGGTCGCTACTATATGCCCCGCTGGGCTGCCGCATCGCTCACCATATTAGTGATGATGGCTATATTTATGGCTATCATCTCGCTCTTTATCCCTCTTATCTTCAACAAGATAAACGAGTTTGCTCATCTCGACATACCTACCGTGCTGGCATCCATTGAAGAGCCCATTACGCACGCACAGGCCTACTTGCAGCGTATGTTCGCACTACCCGAGACTCACTTCTCGCTCTCGGACACCATTGTCGAGACCGTGCGCCAATTCATCAACTACAACACCCTCAACAACACCTTCACTTCGATTATAGGCACCGCCCTCTCGGCGCTGATCGCCATATTCTCGATTGCCTTCATCACCTTCTTCTTCCTTAAGGAGGATGGCTTGTTCTATGCAATGGTCAAGGGTCTCTTCCCCGAGCGCCTGCAGCAGAACGTAACACGCGCGTTGGACTCAATCACACTGCTCCTCTCGCGTTACTTTACAGGTATTCTGACCGAGAGCCTGATATTGATGATTATCATATCGATAGCGATGATTATCTTCGGAATGAAGACCGACAACGCCCTACTCATAGGTCTGGTGATGGGTGTGCTGAATGTGATACCCTACGCTGGCCCGCTTATAGGAGGCATCATAGCCGCCTCGATTGGTGTTGTGGCACCCATCGATGGAATGACCGCCACACACACGGCAATGCTTATCTGCGGCACGCTCTTCTGCATCAAGGGCTTCGACGACTTCGTACTGCAACCCACCATCTACTCCGAGCGAGTGAAGGCTCATCCGCTGGAGGTATTTTTGGTTATTCTGCTCGCAGGATATATGGCCGGCATTGTGGGAATGTTGCTCGCCATACCCTCGTATACCGTGCTGCGAGTGCTGGCCAAAGAGTTCTTCTCG
Organism: Alistipes sp.; assembly: GCA_045630065.1. Taxonomy (GTDB): domain Bacteria; phylum Bacteroidota; class Bacteroidia; order Bacteroidales; family Rikenellaceae; genus Alistipes. The sequence continues at coordinate 1,128 of JAZQSN010000052.1, read as the reverse complement.
GAGTTCTCGCTGGTGCAGAAACTAACCCAGAACATATAGCACTATGATTATCAAGGGAGTAGTCATTCACGGCGCGCAGCTGGGGCGCAAGATGGGCTTTCCGACTGCCAACATCGACGCACAGGGGTTGGAGGAGGTCGATAACGGCGTTTACTACTCGCACGTGTGGCTCAATGGCCGACGCCACAACGCCATGTCGAACGTAGGCACACGTCCTTCGGTAGATGGGCAGAGCCGTCTGCTGGAGACCCATATCTTTGGCTTTGCCGGCGACCTCTATGGTCAAACACTGGAGGTGGACCTGCGTCTGAAGATACGCGACGAACAACGCTTCGCCTCGATTGACGAGTTGCAGCGACAGCTTGAGAAGGATGCTGCGTTGTGTAATCCCGAGTTATAAAACCAGACTATATATAATAAGAGTTTTCGCGCTTAAACCGCCGTGGAACGATTAACCCTCATTGAGATTATGGCTGACTGGAAAGAGCGTTTAGGTATGGTCTACTCGACCAATCCCGACTTCGAATATACTACTTCGGATGTAGAAGAGGTTGCTACCCTCTCGCCCGAAAAGCAGGACCTGCGTGTGTGGCTCGACCGCAAGCACCGTGGCGGCAAGACGGTTACGCTCGTAAAGGGCTTCGTAGGCTCGGATGACGACCTGCAGGAGCTGGGCCGCATGCTCAAGAGCCGTTGTGGAGTGGGAGGCTCGGCTAAGGATGGTGAGATAATCATTCAGGGCGACCACCGCGAGCGTGTCGTGGAGCTACTCATAAAGGCCGGATACGGCTGTAAGAAGGCAGGAAATTAGTTTCGAGATGAGTTGGAGAGCGAAAATAGAGAGAGCGATACTTATGTTGGCCGCCATATTGGTGTGCCACACGGCAAGTGCCCAATATTATAGTTGGGGCGCCGACCCTGCACATTTCCGCTGGATGCAGATTAAGGGTAATGCCTCAAATGTAATATACCCCGAGCACGCTTCAAGCATAGGTAAGACCACATTCTACCTAAGCGAGCGTATGCGTCCATACATCAACTACGGCCCCAAGCTACCCGCTCTGGATATACCCTTTATCGTTCACCCCGAAAATATGCGCTCCAACGGCCTTGTGATGTGGCTACCCA
>JAZQSN010000051.1:0-15625 GCA_045630065.1 Alistipes sp. | reverse complement strand
GCGCAGTTGCAGCGCAAGGTGGTGGCAGCGCACGAGCAGATGGCCGCAGTCGATGGTCAGGTGGTAATCCTTGGCAAGCGAGGTCACGCCGAGGTTGTGGGCCTGGCGGGTCAGGTCGACAAACCCACCATCGTGGTGGAGCGTGAGGAGGATTTGCAGCAGATTGACTTCTCGCGTCCGATATTTTACCTCTCGCAGACCACGCAGAGTCTGGCTCTGTTCTGGTCGCTGGCCGAGCGTATGAAGAGCCTTGTTGTCGACGAGGCGATGCTTACGGTGGATGACACCATCTGCCGCCGAGTATCGAATCGCGAGAAAGCGCTCAGCGAGTTTGTCACACGCTTCGATGTGGTTATCTTTGTTTGTGGCAAGAAGTCGAGCAATGGCCGTGTGCTCTTCAACGTATGCAGCCAGCACAATGCCCGCTGTTACAATATCGAGGAGGAGAGTGAGTTGCAAGCCGAGTGGTTCGATGAGTGCGAGAGCGTTGGCATATGTGGCGCCACGTCTACACCCGCGTGGCTTATGGAGCGTGTGGCCACTACGATTAGAGAGAAATTTGTTTAATTGATATAAAAACTTTTGATTATGAGATATTTGGTACGTTCGGCAAAATATTTTGCTGCTTTCTGCGTTTTGTATGTAGCTATCATCTGGATTAGCGTTAAGACCACCTCGTCGATGGACGTGAACGTATGGGATTACATCGTTGCCACCTTTGCCACCACACGAGGCAAATTGTTGGGTGTGGCCGTAGTGGTGTTGTCGGCACTCTATCCCCGTATGGGCTTTATGACGCGTCAGGTGCAGTGCGATATGACCGAGGAGCGTGATTTTATCCTGAGCATATTTGCTGTGGCAGGCTTCACGCTTAAGGAGGAGAGCGAGGGCCGTATGGTCTTCAAGGCTGATAATATCCTGAGCCGCATCGTAATGTTGTTCGAGGATGAAATTGTAGTCGAGCAGAATGGTCCGAAGCTCGACATTACGGGCATTCGCCGCGCTGTGGCGAAGGTTATCTACCGTATGGGCCTATAGTGTAAAGCAAACGAGGATGAAAAGAGAGAGAAAATATGGCCTTGTAGTGCTGGTTGCGGCTGTTGTTGCGACGGGCGTGTGGGCTATGCGCGACGACTTCGGTCTGGGACGCAATATGGAGATTATGGTCAATATGATGCGCGAGCTATCGGTGCAGTATGTCGACGAACTGTCGCCCGACGAACTGATGCAGGATGGTGCCGTGGGTATGGTGCGTAATCTCGATCCCTATACCGAGTTTATGTCGGAGTCGGCAATGACCGATTTCGAGGTGCAGGCCACGGGTAAGTATGGCGGTATTGGTGCGACTATTCGTATGAAGCGCGACAGTAGTGGCGTTGTCATCGCACAACCCTACAAGGGTACACCGTCAGATAAGGCCGGTTTGAAGATTGGTGACAAGTTCGTCACAATCGATGGCGAGGATGTAACCCGTGCCACCACCGAGCAGGTGTCGTCAAAGCTCAAGGGCACTCCTGGCACAACCGTGCGTCTGGGCGTTAAGCGTCTGATGACGGGTGAGGTCGAGGAGTTTGAGATTGAGCGTGCGCGCATCTCCATTTCGGGCGTACCCTATGCAGGCTTTGTGGCCGATGGCATAGGCTATATCCGCCATAGTGACTTCTCGGATGGTTGCTACGACGATATGCGAGCCGAACTCGAGCGTCTGCGACAGTCGGGCGAGCTGAAGGGCCTCATTCTGGACTATCGCGACAATGGCGGTGGTAGTGTGGCCGAGGCGGGGAAGATTCTCTCGATGTTTCTGCCCAAGGGCTCCGAGGTGGTGAAGATGAAGGGCCGCACCGAGCGTGCCTCACACACCTATGTCACCGAGTCGAATCCCGTGTTGCCCGATCTTCCGCTTGTGGCACTTGTCAACTCTTCGTCGGCCTCGGCCTCGGAGATAGTGTGCGGTGCGTTGCAGGATATGGACCGTGCCGTACTTATGGGCCAGCGTACCTATGGCAAGGGCTTGGTGCAGAGCGTGGTGCCTCTGGGCTATGAGAACTATCTAAAGCTCACTACCGCAAAGTATTATATCCCCTCGGGTCGTTGCGTGCAACGCATCAACTATCAGGGCTCGGGCCGCGACGAGGATATCCCCGACTCGCTCATTACCGAGTTCCGTACGAGCAATGGCCGTAAGGTATACGATGGTAAGGGTCTGATGCCCGACGTGAAACTAGATACGGAGTATATCTCGACCTTCGCTGTGGTTTTGTACAATATGGGATATATCGAGGATTTCCTCGACGAGTATATGCGTCGTCACCCCTCGCAGCAGATCGACAACAAGACATTCAGCATCTCCGATGCCGACTATGCCGACTTTGTCGAGTTTATGGCCGACAAGGATGTGCCCTACCAGTCGCAGACTCGTCTGGCGCTTGAGATGTTGCAGCGCACCTCGAAGCAGGAGCGTTACGACGACGACTTTGCCGAGGAGCTGGCTCTTTTGGAGTCGAAACTCAAGGACCAGAAGATGGATAACCTGCAGAACTACCGTGCCGAGATTGAGAACCTGCTCAATGCCGACATCGTTCTGCGTCACAACTACCAGCAGGGTGTGGTGGAGTATAACATCGCACGCGACAGTATGGTTATGCAGGCCATCGATATGTTGCGCGATAGCGAGCGTTACACTCGTATATTAAAGGAGCAGGATACAGAGAAGAATTAACTATAGATGAAGTTTTCGGGGCTTAAAATATCGTTCCGCAGTCGTATTGTGGTAATCTCCATCGGTGTGGTTTTGGCCGCACTGTCGCTGATCTATACCTATAAACTTGCCGACATCCTGCGCCAGAAGGAGCAGAACGATGTTAATTTGTGGGTGGCTGCGATGGAGCGTGTGAGCCGTGAGGCCTTCGGCAACTATCTGGTCGACCCGCTCATCTCGCACATCGTGAGTACGCATAACAACATCCCCTTCATTATCACCGACGAGGATCTCAATCTTGTGATGAGTAACCGCATCGACGAGGATATCCTGAAGGACCCCGAGCGCTTCCGCCACAAACTCAACGAGCTGACCGAGGAGAACACTCCCCGCACGGTGCATCTTATGTGGCCGAGCAACCGTAGCCATATTATCTTCTATGGTCGCTCGGACCTGCTTACGGCGCTCTACTACTTCCCTTATGTGCAGTGGTTGATAATCTTCATTTTCCTTATATTTACTTATATAGCCCTGCAGTCCACCAAGCAGGATGAGCAAAACCGTGTATGGATTGGTCTTGCGAAAGAGACCGCCCACCAGTTGGGTACACCCATCACTTCGCTTCTGGGTTGGACCGAGGTATTGCGCTCGATGGAGGTCGATGCGGCCGCTGTTGATGAGATGAATAAGGATTTGGTACACCTGATGAAGATTGTCGATCGCTTCTCGAAGATTGGCTCCGAGACCGTGCTTACGCCCAATAGCGTGAACGAGGTGGTAGGTGAGACGGTGATGTATTTCCGCAAGCGTGTGCCTCGCAACGTGACACTCTCATATAATGGTCTTGCTATGGCTCCCGTGAAGGCTAACCTTAATGTGGCACTTTTCGAGTGGGTCGTCGAGAATCTGATGAAGAACTCGCTTGACGCTATGCAGGGTCACGGTGAGCTGGAGGTGCACCTCTCATCGAACGACAAATATGTATTTATCGACGTGAGCGATACGGGCAAGGGTATCCCGAAGAGCAACTGGAAACGTATCTTCGACCCCGGTTTTACAACAAAGACCCGCGGCTGGGGCTTGGGTCTCTCGCTTGCACGCCGTATTGTCGAGGATTATCACTACGGTAAAATTGCTGTGGCCAAGAGTGAGGTGGGTCGTGGCACCACAATCCGTATAACGCTTAAACAAATCTTTGAATAATGTCCCTCCAGCTTGATTCACTCTCTCGATCGGGCCTTGATACCCTCTCCGAGCGTGCGCTTCGTCGTCTGACGGATCGCTGGACGGGCGAATTGTACCCCGCCGATTCGTTGGCTACTCTTCCCGAAGATGGTCAGGTGGCTTCGGCCGATACCTTTCGTGCGATTGTCGAGGGGTGGCAGCGTTCGCGTGAGGTATATCACGATGGCGCCGTTGAGATGGTTATGGGCAGTGGCTCATATCTTGCTGATGGTGTTGCTGTAGGCAATGTGGCATCGCCTTCGCTAGCCGTTGCTGAGACCCAACTCGGCACGGGCGCGTGGTGGTCGGCCGTGGAGTGGAGCAGCGAATTGTACAATTTGTTGGCAGTATTGCTCTTTTTGTACTATATATATTGTCTTTATCGCTACTATGACGATGTAGTGGCTCTGCTCGAGACCATTTTCAGTCGTCAGTCATCCTCGTCGGGACGTGTTGGCGAGCGACGCCGAAGCGATATTTTCTACGGCTCGCTGGGAAAGTTGTTTCTGCTGGGTGTTTGTTTTGTGGGTGTGCTGACCGTGGGTGCATTTATGCACTACGATGTGCCCGTGCCGCAGTCGCTAATTATCTATCTGCCATTTGCCGTAGTGGCTCTGTTTCTGATGGTTATCGTTGTGCAGAACCTGCTGCTGGGCCTTGTGGGTGTTGTTACACACTCGCTGGGTGAGGTGGCGGCACTGCTACGCATACGATTGTCCTACTTTGTATTGGCTACGCTATTGGCCGCGCCGCTCTTGCTTGTTGCGATGGTGGGGCAGGGTGTCGATTATCGTGTGTGGCTCAACATTGGTTTTATTGCCATCGCTGTGTCAGTAATTTTGTTTGTGAGAGAGAGTATCGGTTTCTTTATTTCTAAAAAAGTTTCGATTTTGCATTGGATTTTGTACCTTTGCACCGTCGAAATTTTGCCGCTTAGTCTGTTATGGCAAGTGGCGGTTCGCCTGAGGTAGTAATATAATAGAAAGTAATGGTTAAGAAAGTATTGGTTTCACAGCCGCGTCCTGCGGTTATTGAAAAGTCACCTTTTTACGATTTATCGACGAAGTATAGTGTAGGGGTTGATTACAAGCCCCTGATTAAAGTTGTAGGAGTAACATTGAAAGAGTTCCGTGCTCAACGCATCGAGATACTCGACCACACAGCTGTGATATTCACCTCACGCACGACTGTGGATAGTTTTTTCAAGATATGCGAGGAGGCTCGTATAACCGTTCCTGAAACAATGAAGTATATTTGCAACACCGAGGCTGTGGCTCTCTACTTGCAGAAATACATCGTCTATCGCAAGCGTAAGATATCTTTTGCCGACGGCACATTCACTAATCTGTTGGAGCTCATCATCAAGCACAAGAGCGAGCGTTTCCTACTTGCTCTGAGTGAGCCTCACAAACCCGAGTTGCCCGATACATTGGCAAAATTGAAGATGAATTTCGACCCCGTAATCCTGGCGCGTACCGTTGCAGCCGATATGACTGACGTAGCCCCTGCCGACTACGACGTAATGGCACTCTACTCGCCTTCTGATGTGAAGAGTGTTATGGAGCACTTCTCGGTGGAGCAGTTGCCCGTCATTGCCACCTTCGGTGAGGCTACCCTGCGTGAGGCGCTTGAGGCTGGTATGAAGGTTAAGGCGTCGGCTCCTTCGCCCGAGGCCCCCTCGATGGCTAAGGCTCTCGACCTCTATATCGCTAAGGTAAAGAAGGGTGAGGATGTTGCCGAGGTGGAGATTCATACCGACGACGCCAAGGAGGAGTTTATCCGCACTCAGCAGAATAAGCTTGCCAAGAAGAGCCGCGTTCGCACAACCACCACAACCACAAAGAAATAACCATAAATAGCGTTATGCCCGATTTTACTCTCCCACGCTCCGAGCGCTTGCGTTCGTTGAAGGCTATCCGTCGTATGTTTGGCGAGGGTAAGAGTGGCTTTGTCTACCCCTATAGATTTATCTATCTCGTTCATTCACCCGAGCAGGCTGACTCTCAGGCACCCGAGGTGTCCACTCACGAGCACGGTGTGAATGTGATGTTTTCGGTGCCCAAGAAGTTTCATAAGCGTGCCAACCGTCGCAACTTGTTGAAGCGTCGCACGCGAGAGGCTTATCGATTGGGCCGTGAGACAATGTGCGAGAAAATTGCCCAGAGTGGATGCAGTGTCGATATGGCATTCATCTATTCAACCAAGGAGTGCCACACCTATAAAACCATCAACAATGCAGTGCAGCGAATTATGGCGCAAGTCGCAGAGCATATTTAAGCGAGTGATGACGTGGCCGCTGCTTGTGCTGGTTAGGTTTTACCAGTATTGCATCTCACCATTCACGCCACCCTCGTGTCGCTATGTGCCCACTTGCTCGCAGTATGCCATCGAGGCGCTTCGCAAGTATGGCCCAGTGAAGGGTTGCTGGCTAACACTCAAACGCTTGTTGCGTTGCCATCCGTGGGGAGGTAGTGGTTACGACCCCGTGCCGTAGCGCAAAACATACTATGATATAAAACGCATCTGTCACGCTGGCCGATGCGTTTTTTTTACTTGACGGCTTTTGCGAATAATAAGAAAAGCCCAGAATATAGTGGCAATAGCCGCTGTAAAAATTGGGCCAAAATGAGCCAAAACCAATAAAATAGCACTAATTTTATGGTAAATTGCTATTTATTTAAGCGGAAATGGTGTTTTTTGAAAAACTATTGATACTTTTGTAGCATAATCCGCCTTAAAAGTGGAATATCAGGGCATCAACGATAGTCAAAAAAAATGTCGCGTAAATAAGTACTATTGACGTAGCCCGACATATTAGACTATAAACTTTGCAGCAACCGCTAACGAGTGGTTGCAATATGTGTGTTGTAAAATGAGAGAACAATTAGAAGCCCTGAATGGCATCACCATCAATTTTGGTGAAGGAGGAATGATGATTGTAAATATCATCCTTGCGTTCGTTATGTTTGGCGTGGCTCTGGGTATCAAGCCACAAACCTTCAAAGATGTATTTACTAAACCCAAGTCGGTTATCGTGGGTGTGTTGTTGCAGTGGGTGGCTCTGCCTGCCGTGACAGTTGCCATTGCTTTGGCACTCAGCCCCGTCATCACTCCGATGATTGCTCTCGGTATGATTCTGGTAGCGTCGTGCCCGGGTGGTAATATCTCCAACTTTATGTCGGCACTCTCGAAAGGAAATATCGAGTTGTCGGTGTCGATGACCGCCATCACTACCGCTGCGGCTCCCTTTATTACTCCGTTTAATTTCTTCTTCTGGGGCTCGCTCTATAGCCAGATCATCAGCATTAAGAGCGACATTCCCACGCTGGTCATCCCCTTCTTCCCTATGTTGGAGCAGATTCTTCTTCTGCTGGGTGTGCCCATCTTCCTGGGTCTTCTCTTCTCACGTTATTTTCCCAATGCGACTAAGAAGATTACCAAGCCCGCACAGATGCTGTCGATTATCCTCTTCCTGGGTATGGCGGCTGTTTCATTCTCGCAGAATTTCCAGCTTATTTTGGATAATATCTTCTATGTATTCTTCATCGTGCTCATCCACAATGCAAGTGCATTGGGTGTGGGTTACCTTGGAGGAACATTGGCAAAGGTTCCCGTACGCGATCGCCGTTCGCTGACTGTGGAGACAGGTATTCAGAACTCAGGTTTGGGATTGGTGTTGCTCTTCAACCCCGCTATCTTCCCTGCCGAGATATGGCACGGTCACTATGGTGGTATGCTCTTCATCACAGCTTGGTGGGGTATTTGGCACATCGTATCGGGTTTGAGCGTGTCGTACCTCTTCCGTCGCAGTCCCATTGCCGAGTAATAGAACTATTATGGCTCATCAAAGAAAGATTCAAGACTATAATCCGTGGTACAATTTTTTGCGCCACTATGTTGACCTTGTCCTCAAACTCTCATACCGTACCGTACGTTATGTAGGTTACGACAAGATTCCTCAGGATGGAGCGGTGATTTACGCTCCCAACCATACCAATGCCCTGATGGATGCGTTGGTCATTCTGGCTATGGACCGCAAACCCAAGGTGTTTGTGGCGCGTGCCGACATCTTCCGCAAGCGAATTCTGGCAAAGATCTTCACCTTCCTGCGTATTATGCCCATTATGCGCCTTAGGGATGGTGTTGACGAGGTGAAGAAGAATTACGAGACCATCAAACGTTCGGTGGATGTGTTGCGTGACAGAGTCCCCTTCTGCATCTTCCCCGAGGGACAGCATCAGGCCAAGTACTCGTCGTTGCCACTATCGAAGGGTATCTTCCGCATTGCCTTCCAGGCGCAGGAGTTGATGCCCGATGTGCCTCTGTACATCGTTCCTGTGGGTATTCGCTATGGAAGCTTCTTCCGTTTCCGCTCGACGGTGCGTGTGGCTATCGGCGACCCTATCAATGTGGGAGAGTTCATCGCTTCGCAGGGCGATGCCACGCCGCAGGAGCAGATGAATATAATGCGTGATGTGCTTGCCGAGCGTATGCGTGAGTCAATCTTCTATATCCCTAATGATGAGGATTACGATGCTACCTACGAGATATGCGCAGCGGTTGTTAAGTCGCGTGCTAAGGAGTTTGAGCGTGAGGCCGATGGCAGTCGTGTAAACCGCCTCGATGCACACTTCAGGGCAAACAACTCTACCGTTCAGCGTATCGCACACATCAAGGAGCAGTACCCTGAGAAGGCTGCTGAGTTGATGCGTCTGGGTCGTGAGGCGGCGGCTATTCGTCGCTCGAACAGAATCAGCCTGGCGTCGGTATCTATCAAGTATCCCATCCTCTCGCGCATCCTGAAGGGAATATTCCTCATTGTGGCTCTGCCTTATTGCGTGCCCGTGTCGATTCTTACCTTGCCCCTTAAGGCAGTGTGTGCATTTATCTTCACCAAAATCAAGGATTTTGCATTCCGCAACTCGGTGCGTTTTGTGGTTAACTTGGTGTTGTGGCCTTTGCTGATGATTCTTTACTCGGTAATTGCCTATCTTTTCCTGCCGTGGCAATGGGCTCTGCCTGTGACGCTCGCCCTGTTGCCCGCACCAATTGTGGCACACGAGACGTGGCGTTTGATTCGTCTGGTTATTTCAGACTTTAAGTTATTGATGAATAGTAATTTGCGTGGCAAGTATGCGCAGATTAGAGATATAGTATTAAAATAAAATCTTACCAAATATGAGAAAGATTGTTTTGACCGTAATGCTTGCTTTGGTATCGTTGTCGTACGTCGGTGCGAAGGATAAGAAGGCTGTAACAAACGATAAGGGAGAGATCATTAAGACGGGCTACAACTTCGGCCCTCTGCCTGCCGTGGCATTCGATGCCGATAAGGGCTTCCAGCTCGGCGCACTGCTCAATATCTACGACTTTGGCGATGGCTCGACCTATCCCAATACACGCCAGCAGTGGTACTTCGAGGCTTCGTTCTTTACCAAGGGCTCGCAGTTGTTCGTAGTGTCGTACGACAATCGTTTTTTGATTCCCGGCGTACGTTGGTCTTCGACCCTTACGCTTACCAACGATAAGGCTATGGACTTCTATGGCTTCAACGGTTATATGTCATACTACGACCACGAGAAGGTGGCTGCAGGTAAGGATAAAAGTAATCACACCGATTATATCTACACACCCAAGTATCGTGTAAACCGCCTTGCAATGCTCTTCAAGACCGACTTTACGGGTAATCTATGGCAGAACAAGTTGTTCTGGGAGGCTGGTTATCATCTCAGCTACATCAAGCAGGGTTACAAGGATAAGCAGGCGCTCAACCTTGAGAAGATTAACAAGAATAAGGAGGATTATAAGATGTTCCCCGCCGAGGAGACTCCCATCTTCGATATGTATCGCGAGTGGGGTATTATCTCCGAGGATGAGGCTTGGGGTGGCTTGAACAGCACCGTGCGTTTGGGCCTGTTGTTCGACACTCGCGATAAGGAGGGAGCTCCCTCGCGTGGTGTATGGGCCGAGGCTCACGCAACCATTGCTCCCAAGTGGTTGGGCACGACAAATCCCTACTATCGCTACTCGGCAACATTCCGCCACTACCTGCCCATCGTGAAGAACGATATTCTTACCTTCGCCTATCGTTTGAACTATGAGGGTACAATCGGCGAGTCGGCTCCCTACTATGTTTTGCCCTTTATCACCGTTATGGGTCCCTCGTATGACCGCGATGGTATGGGTGGCTACCGCACAATTCGTGGTTTGATGCGTAACCGCGTGCAGGGTCTCGACGTTGCATCGTATAATGCCGAGTTGCGTTGGCGTTTTGTGAATTTCGCATTGTGGAATCAGAACATCGCCTTCGGCCTCAGCGCATTCAGCGATGGTACTATGGTCACTCGCAACTACGATATGTCGTTCCAGCGTACCGACGTGGGCACACCCGAGTACACAGCCGCAAAGGCCGAGTATGACGAGTATATGGCTCGCTCGGGCAATCGCACCTCTGACCGTCCTCACATCACCGTGGGTGCAGGTCTGCGCTTTATTATGAACCAGAATTTTATCGTGGCCTTCGAGTATGGCTTGCCCATCAGCAAGTTCAGCAAGGATGAGTTTATCAAGAATCAGGATGGTAACGGTGCGTTCTACATCAACACCGGCTTCCTCTTCTAATTGTGGATAAAGAATAAAAAAAGGTGTCCCAAAACGGACACCTTTTTTTGTTATAACAATGTGAGTAACTCGGCCATCAGCACGCCAAGATGATTACCCACGGCATAACCCACTATGCCGGCACCGAGGCCTGTCACGAGTGCATTCTTGTTACGCATAGCGGCCGAGACCATCGGTACAAATGGGGGCGAGTTGATAAACGCCACCGACGAGATAACCATCGAGTCGGCATCGACACGCATTATGCGGCACAGCAGAGCGTGCAGCGCCAGCGAGAGGAAGACCGCTACCACCATAAAGGCAAACTGGTTGATTCCACCCGCCAGGTTGAGGTTCGAGAAGTTGGCCATCGAGGCTATGGTCATACTAAAGATATATATCAGATACATACCCGCATCGTAGCTCACATCCAGCGTGTGTATGCGCTTGATGAACGAGCAGGCCACACCAAGTGTAGTGAGCAGCAGGATAAACACCACCATAAACCACCCCTCGGGCACAAGCAGAGCCACACCACCCGCAATGGCGGCCACCGCGAGCGTATAACCAAGCACCTTGCCCATTTGGCGTATGCCCTCTCGGCTAAGCAGACGGCTGTAGGGGTTTTGCTGCGAGAGTTCTATCTGTCGGTCAATCTCCAGCTTATCCTCCGCCGTGAGCGTGCTCTCGCCCTGCTTATAAAGGCGGCGGAAGGCACGAATGCCAAAACTGAAGAGGAAGATAAAGTAGGCAAACGAGATGATTATGTCGTAGGAGTTAATCAGCACATAACTCTCGCTGTTGATGCGGAAGATGGCTTGTAGTGCTGCGGCGTTGAGCGTGCCACCCGTGTACATACCTGTGATGATTCCGCCTATCTCGGCACCCTGCTCAATGTGACGGCCAAAGAACATATATCCCACCACTACAGCTACGGCTACCGATAGAAATCCGCTTGCTACAATCTTTATCTGCTGACGCACCTCGCCACGCGAGAAGGTGCAGCCAAAGAGCATCATCGGGATGGCGAGCGGAATGAGGATGTTGGGCAAAAGATCCTGCACCGAGGCAATCGACGAGGGGATGAAGGGCAGGTTGCCAAATATCATACCCACAGCATAGAGCACCATAATGGGTCCCAGCTTGCCAAGTAACGGCACACGACGGCAGAGCCAAATCACACCTGCGGGCGTGAGGCAGAAGATTATTGTGATTAGGGCGTTCCAGAGTAAATCCATATGGTGGTCGTGTTAGATGAGAGTCATTCCGGCCTCCTTGCAGGCAAGGCGCATATCGTCGGGCCAGATGCTCGACTGAGTCTCGCCCACGTGTGCCTTGTGCAGCAGAATCATACACAGACGACTCTGGCCAATACCTCCGCCAATAGATTGTGGCAACTCGCCCGCCAGCAGACGGCGGTGGAAGTAGAGTTCACGACGCTCCTCTTTGCCACTCTGGCGCAACTGACGCTCCAGCGCCTCGCTATTTACACGAATACCCATCGATGAGAGCTCGATCGAACGCTCAAGAATCGGATACCATATAAGCAGGTCGCCATTAAGTCCCGCAAGACCTGTCTGCGGCGAGATGGTAGAGTAGTCGTCGTAGTCGGGGGCACGTCTGTCGTGGCGCTCGCCATTGCTAAGCTCGCCTCCGATGCCTATGATAAACACCGCTCCGTACTCCTTGCAGATGGCATCCTCGCGCTCCTTGGCACTGAGCGTGGGGTAGCGTTGCAGCAACTCCTCGGCGTGAATGAAGGTGATCTCCTCGGGAAGGAAGGGGCGAATCTGCGGATAGGTCTCGCAGATGTGGTACTCGGTGCGCAGGATTGCTCCATAGATGCGCTCAACGATGCGCTTGAGGTACTCCACCGTGCGACTCGACTCGGGCATCACACGCTCCCAGTCCCACTGGTCGACGTAGAGCGAGTGGAGGTTGTCCAGCTCCTCGTCGGCACGAATGGCGTTCATATCGGTAATGATGCCGTAGCCCTCGGCCACCTCATACTCGGCCAGCGTCACTCGCTTCCACTTGGCCAGCGAGTGTACCACCTCGGCCTCGGCCTCACCCATATCCTTGATAGGGAACGTAACGGGGCGCTCGGTGCCGCTCAAATCGTCGTTCATACCCAGACCCTTGAGTACAAACAGCGGTGCTGTCACACGACGAAGGCGTAGTTCTGTGGAGATGCTGCTCAAGAAGAAATCCTTAATCTGCTTGATGGCAATCTCGGTCTGCTGAAGGCTCAGGGCGGCTTCGTAGTTGTTGGGTATGATTAGCTGACTCATATATTTCGGGGTTTCAAATTTGCTATATAAAGACAAAGATAGTGTAATTTTTTGCTTCTTTTGCTACTTCGCATCCATAATCCGCCAAATTCGGCTGTGATTTTGCTAGTGCGGGCGCTTTTGGCGATAGGTGAGCAGCATAATGGTTTTGGCAGACAAAATGCATATCTTTAATATCAGGGGATATATCGGCACGACATATTGTTGTATATAATATCTCCGCAGGGCTCTGTAGTGCCGATTTTCCGCGCTATAAATTTGCGAAATCGTGTGATGTTGAGTAACTTTGTTTATGAGTTTGGCAGTGCCTATCGCTTGAACAACTTTAACTAAAATCAATATGAAGAAATTTTCCCTTTTAACACTTTTCGCGGCAGTGGCAATTGCCGTGTTTGGAATCAGTTGTGGCTCACCCGCTGCTACCGAGGTTGGCGTGAAGACCGACGCTCTGGCCGATGCGGCATGGGAGTCGTCACAGTGGATTTCGGCAGTCGATGCACCCGTATTGACAAGTCGCCCCAAGGGTGACCGTGCAGCCGATGGCGCAAGCTGGTTTGTGTCAACTGTAAAGAACGAGCAGAAGGTAATATCTGCCAAGTGGATGACCACATCTTTGGGTGTATATGAGATTTATCTCAATGGTCAGAAAGTAGGCAATGAGTTCCTTAAGCCCGGCTTTACCGATGTTCGCAAGACACGTCGTTCGTTCACTTACGACCTTACTGAGACCTTCAACACAGGCTCTGGCGCAGAGAATGTACTCTCGGCTCAGGTTACTCCCGGCTGGTGGGCTGACAAGATCGTTACAACCAACACCAGCGGTGGTATGTATGGTAAGAAACCCGCTTTCCGTGCTGTATTGGAGCTCACATTTGCTGATGGCTCGAAGAAACTCTATGGTACCGACCTTGAGAACTGGAAGGCTGGCGTGGCTGGCCCCGTTAAGCACTCGGCTATCTTCGATGGCGAGGAGTATGACGCTCGCGAGAAGATGGGTTATGAGGTTGCGGAGACTCTCTCAAAGCCCGAGATTAACAATGAGTTCAGTGGCGAGATTCTGCCCACCAACGGAGCAGAGATCTATCTTCGCAAGGATTTGACCCTCTCACCCGTTGAGGCATACACCTGGAAGGATGTTGAGGGCGCAAAGGATGGCGAGGCTGGCAAGGTGGTCATCGCTCAGCGTTTTGCCGCAGGCGAGCCTATGACCGTTAAGGCTGGCGAGACTCTGGTAGTTGATTTTGGCCAGAATAGCGCAGCCGTTCCCTCATTCGTATTCAAGGCCGCTGAGGGTACCGTTTTGACCTGCTTGCCCGGCGAGCTTTTGAACGATGGTAATGGCGCACGCTCACGTGGTATGGATGGCCCCGAGGGTAGTCTCCACCGCGAGAACCTGCGTATGGCCGAGAGTGGTATGATTCTGACCTATACGTTTGGTGCAGGCGAGAAGTATGTATCATATCACCCCACAACAACATTCTACGGTTACCGTTATGTGTCTATCACCGCCACAAACGACGTGACCATTCAGACTATCGAGTCAATCCCCGTAACCTCTATTGCAGAGAATCTGGAGATCGGTAAGATCTCAACAGGCGACGTGAGCGTCAATAAGCTCATCTCTAACACATATTGGGGACAGCTCTCTAACTACCTATCTGTTCCCACCGACTGCCCGCAGCGTAACGAGCGTCTTGGTTGGACTGCCGACACTCAGGTGTTCGCTGAGACAGGTACATTCTTTGCCAATACACTCTCATTCTTCCACAAGTGGATGCGCGATATGCGCGACAGCCAGAACGAGCTCGGAGGCTTCCCCGGTGTTGCTCCCTATGCTCAGTATGGTAACGAGAAGATGCGTCTGGGTTGGGCCGATGCAGGTATTATCGTGCCCTGGACTGTATGGAAGCAGTTTGGCGACAAGCAGATCATCGAGGAGAACTGGGAGTCGATGAACCTCTTCATGAACCACATCTACGAGACCAAGTACAACCACGAGTCACTCGTTGCCGAGAATGGTAACTACCAGTGGGCCGACTGGCTCAGCTACGAGCCTCTGGAGACGTGCGGTGGCTTGCACAGCGTCAATGGTAAGATTCTGCCCGAGGCTATATCTTACTGGAACTATCTGAGTGCTTCATACTGGGTTATCGACGCCAATTTGATGGCCGATATGGCAAAGGCAACAGGTCACGATGCTGCTAAGTATGAGCAGATTGCTGCCGATGGTAAGGCTTACATTTTGAAGAACTTCCTCAATGCCGACGGTACATTCAAGACTGCTATTCTGAACACAATGCAGACTCCCGCTCTGTTCGCTTTGAAGAACAAACTCGTTGAGGGCAAGGCTAAGGAGGATATGATTGCTCGCTTGCGCCAGAACTTCGCCCAGCACGACAACTGCTTGCAGACAGGTTTCTTGGGTACATCAATCCTGATGGCTACTCTTACCGAGAATGGTATGGAGGATATCGCCTATGAGCTCCTCTTCCAGCGCAAGAACCCCAGCTGGCTATACTCTGTGGACAATGGTGCTACAACAATCTGGGAGCGTTGGAACTCATATATGGTTGACAAGGGTATGGGTCCCCGCGGCATGAATAGTTTCAACCACTACGCTTACGGTTGCGTGTGCGAGTGGATCTGGGAGACTGCTGCAGGTATCGCTGCTGACCTTGGACAGCCTGGTTTCAAGCATATCATCATGCGTCCCATCCCCGACAAGGGTTTGGGCCACATCACTGCCGAGTATAACTCTGCTGCCGGCGTGATTAAGAGTGCTTGGAAGTATGAGGGCGACAAGTGGATTTGG
>JAZQSN010000050.1:0-8411 GCA_045630065.1 Alistipes sp. | reverse complement strand
GCTTGGGAAGAGACCTACAAAAAAGGGCAACTCACCTTTTGGGTGTTTCTGGCTTTGAAGGAGGGAAACAAATGTATGGAGCAGATAAAGGAGTTTGTCGAGCGGATGTCGCAAGGCACGATGACCTGCGAGGAGCAGAGCCTATATAGAAATCTGCGCAAGTTCCAGCATCTGGAGATCATCGCCTACGATAGCCGCCGAGTAAGCAAAGGGCCCGATAGGAAATATTACTACCTCACCCCGATGGGCGATGAACTATTTAAGCGTTTTGCAAAACGAAATATACTACTATTTACAAACGAATCAATTATTAATCTTCTAAACAAGTAAGTTATGAAAGCATTGACATTCAGATTAGGACAATTTGCCATTGGCGCACTGCTTTTGACGGTTTTATTCCGATATGCTCTAAACTTATGTATCGGAGCGCAGGCTCTCGTCGGAACCATAGCGTGTTCGATCGCATATTTCTGTCTTATGTATTTTACTGGTTGGTACTTTGGCCAAAAAGAGGAGAGAGAGTACGATATTTACGACATCGGCTTTAGATACCATCTCACGACCTACATCATCTGCGTTGCTGTGGGTTTTGCGGCCCATTACGCCGGCTGGCACACCGAGAGTATTGTTGCCTTGGCTGCAACGGCAACCTTCTGGGGCATTGGCGTGTTGATTCACTTTATACTCTTCATCGCCGAGCGCAAAAAGACAATCAAGGGCTACGCCCGTGATGAAATATTCCAGTAAAAGAGAATGTAAAATCCAACCTCTTCAGTGGCGGCTACTCAACGAGTGGTCGCCATTTTTAATTAATATGCTTTATGTAGTACCATCATCCAATTGGCCATCACACGCCCATCCTCAACATTCCTCGTAGCTGTTAAACCATTTAACTGAATATTTTTGGCATTTCTCGAATACTTCTTGAAATTCTGCCATATAATAAGTGATATTTCTGAGAAGGCCAAAAAGATTATCCAGGTAAACACCAGAGTTATATTTTCCCACTTTTTGGTACTTAATCGGACATATTAATTCAAATTTACGACTTTTCTACAAAAAACAAGAGGGGAACGCGTCCGTTCCCCTCTTATTTTTCTGACTTAATCAGAAAATTAAGCATACTTGAATGTTGACTCATCTGATACGGTCAACTTCTTGCGTCCCTTTGCACGACGCGCTGCCAACACCTTGCGGCCATTAGCAGTAGCCATTCTCTGACGGAATCCGTGCTTGTTGATTCTCTTGCGACGAGAAGGCTGGTAAGTTCTTTTCATTGCCATAACGATATCGTTTTTTGTGTTTGTTTCACATATTCGCGCCAACTACATAACTAACATAGTCTTTGCGAGGGGCAAAGGTAAGACCTTTTTTTCGATTTATCAAAATATTTACGAACAAAAATGCTCTTTTGCGCCCCTTTTTGCCTTTTTGTCAGGCTCGGCAAGCCCTTTTTTTATCTTTGGGGAGAGGTTTTTGGCCTACATATCCTTAAAAAGGTCCACCTCGCCACGCTCCACCTTGCCGTACATAGCGGCCAGTTCGGCCACCACGGGCGACACCAGTTCGATGGTATCCTTAATAGCCTCGGCACGCTTCTCGTCGCCCTTGATGCGATAGAGCATAGCTGCGTAGAGTGCACGGAAAGCGAGTTCGGTGTCCGATATATCCTCCTTCTTTACCATCTCGCGCAGGTGTGGTAGCTGCGGTGCCAGCGTTGAGAAGGTCTTGCGGTAGTGCTCGCCGATGGGGTTGTGCATCAGTTGCAGATGCAGGTTGTGCATATCACTAATCAGGTGCAACGTGTGCTCGAGGTGTCCACTCTCCTCCTTGCCCTCCTTGCGTAGCAGGTTTACTATATCCATATACCATAGCAGGAACAGATGCTTCTGCTCCTCCTCCACCTGTCGAGGTGCCACGAGCTGCGAGTAGATTGCCTCGGGGCTGAACTGCAGTGCTCGGAGCAAATCCTCCAACTGCCATAGGTAGAGTATGTACTCGGCTATGTTCTCCTTTCTTTTTGCTTGTGCTATATCCATATCTGTAAATTCACAATATATAATTCAAAATGCAAAATTGCGGGAACTCTCTTTGCTCTTTCACATACCTATAGTCCCCACTCTGCGGCTACAGCCTCGCTCTCGGGGGCATTGGGTACATTCTTGAAGAAATCCACACCCGTAAGGCGCTCCAACTCGTCAATCGACATCATCTCCTTGGTTGAGGGCTTGCGTCCCGATGCCGAGCGGTGGCCTACGATAAAGGCGGCGCACTTTAACTCCCCACTCTTGCATTCACCTACGCTGCGACCGCTGTCGCCAGCCTTGGTGCGTAGCAGAGCCTTGTAGAAGGCAGTGGGCACACCCACCTGCTTCTGGTCGTTCTTGTTGGTTGTGGTGCGGGGCTCAATTACGGTGCCGTCGCTGTCGGTGAAGGTTTCGTATATCGCACCCGTAACCACATAGAGTGTGTCGGCACACACCTGCTTATCAACAAAACGCTCCAGGTGGTTCCACGCGCCACTTGCCGAGTTGAACCCCTGCTGAATCTGCGGAGCAATGTTGGTCACATAGAATGTCTGGTTGTTCATCTCGCGTGAGGCGTTACGCTCGGCCGAGCCGAGTATGTGACCTCGAGTGTATTCGCCATACGAACGGTTGAGTCTTATCTGTATGTCGATGGGTAGCGTAGGGTCGTAGTCGTAGTTGTCCACTCGCTTCACCTCACCCTCGTAGGCGCGGTGCAAGGGATATGCCACCCACAGTGGCGAGTGGTGGCGACTGCTGTAGCAGACGGTGTAGTTACGCATCTGCTCGTCGCACATATGGCTTGTTACGTACTGCTCATCGCTCGCTTCGGCCTCGGGTAACTCGGCCCAGCCCAGGTATTGCGACTTTGCTGGTGCGGATACCTCTTTGGGACTGGTAGCCTCTTTGTTCTCGGTGCTCTCTGCGCTCTGGGCTACGGGTGTACTCTGCTGGGCGGTGGCCGATGGCTCTATGCTTATGGCTTCAGCGGGAGAGTTCTCGCGCAGATAGTTTACGACGAGCATAATCGCAATAACAATGGCGTAGATGATGGCTCGGCGCGAGCTTAGCCTCTTTGTTCTTCTTCTCATTGTTACTCCTTGTTGCGTGAATCAATCCATATCGTCACGGGACCGTCGTTCACAAGTGCCACCTTCATATCGGCACCGAACTCGCCCGTTGCAACCTTCTTGCCCAAAGCCTGCTCCACCGAGGCTACAAACTTTTCGTACATCGGGCGTGAGATAGCCTCACCTGCAGCACGGAAGTATGAGGGGCGGTTGCCCTTCTTTGTCGAGGCGTGTAGGGTGAACTGACTTACAACCATCACCTCGCCTTCGATTTGCTGCACGTCGAGATTCATCACCCCCGCCTCATCGTCAAAGATGCGCAGGCGCAACAGTTTTCCCGTCAGCCAATCAATATCCTCTTGCGTGTCGGCCTCTTCGATGCCAACCAGCACCATCAGGCCTTTGCCTATCTGGGAGTGTACGCGGCCATCGATTGTAACCGAGGCCTCAGTTACGCGTTGAATCAACAATCTCATAGTTACATACTCTCGAAAAACTCCCACAAATTATCCTTTGGCGCAGGTGCTGTGATGCTCACTTGCTCCTTGCGTACGGGGTGCAGGAACTCCACACAGCGTGAGTGCAACGAGATGCCTCCGTCGGGGTTAGAACGCTTTGCGCCGTACTTCAAATCACCCTTAATGGGGCAGCCAATCTTCGAGAGCTGGGCGCGGATCTGATGATGACGACCAGTGAGCAGCTCCACCTCCACCAACGTGTAGCGTGCCGAGCAACCCAGCACGCGGTAGTTGAGCATAGCCTTCTTGCCATCGGCCTTGGGCTTGTCGTAGGCGCGTGAACGGTTTGTGCGGCCGTCGCGCACGATGTAGTGCGTAAGCGAACCCTCCTCCTGCGCGGGGCGTGCCTCGACAATGGCCCAGTAGGTCTTGCGAATCTCGCCCGAGCGAATCATCTCGTTAAGGCGTGTCAAGGCCTTCGATGTCTTGGCAAATACCACAGCACCACTCACGGGGCGGTCGATGCGATGCACCACGCCAAGAAAGACATCGCCGGGCTTGTGGTCGCGCTCCTTGATCATCAGCTTAATATCGTTCTCCAACGCCTCTTCAGTCTCGCGGTCGGGCTGAACCAACTCGCCACAGCGTTTGTTCACCACGATAATGTGGTTGTCCTCGTAAAGTATATCTTTGGGATGTATCATAGTCCTTATAGTTTGAAAGAGAAAGGTAATAGACTCTGGGCGCTCTCGACAACGGTTGCCGTGCCGCCTCCTGCCATAATTATACGCATCGAGCTTCCCTGTCGGTTTTCGGTATCCAACAACGCCTGACGACACGCTCCGCAGGGATAACACTCGCGCTCCGAGGGCGACGAAGCGATGGCCAGCTCAGTGATAGCATCGTCGGGGTGGTTGCTTGCGTGGAAGTAGAGTAGCGAACGCTCGGCGCACATACCTGAGGGGAACACCTCACTCTCGCAGTTGGCCGCAGTGATAATCTCTCCGCTGCGCAGTCGTGCTGCCGCACCCACCCGAAAATTGGAGTAGGGGGCGTAGGCTCGAAGGGTGGCCTCGGTAGCCGCCTCGACAAGGTCTCTATCCTCTGTGGGCAGTGCCTCGTAAGAGTCAAACTGCTCGTAGGTAATCTCTTTTTGCTGTTTCACTTTCGCTCTTTTCTTTTTGCAAATATACTACAACGCACGGCGAGAACAAAATTTATTTTTGCGATTAACAAAACACTTTTCTATATTTGTACTCATAAAATGAAAGTAATAACTTTTTATAGATAAGTAAAGTAACAAAAAAATAGAGATTTTTCAATGGAATCAACAAATCAAATGGTTATTGTCGGCCTGGGTGAGGTACTCTGGGATATGCTCCCCGACGGCAAGAAAATAGGTGGTGCACCCGCCAATTTCGCATATCATATGTCGCAGTGCGACTTTCCTACATATCTGGTCAGCGCCGTAGGTAACGACGAACTGGGAGAGCAGATTCGCGACACCCTATCGGAGGCAGGTCTTAATGTTCTACTTCCTGTCGTGGAACAGCCTACAGGTACCGTTGACGTGGAGCTCGATAGCGAGGGCATTCCTCAGTACACCATTCGTGAGAATGTGGCGTGGGATAATATCCCCTTCACTCCCGAGGTGGAGGCCCTAGCAAAGCGCACAGCTACGGTTTGCTTCGGCACATTGGCACAGCGTGGCGAGCAGTCACGCAAGACCATCGAGGCCTATCTTGCTGCTATGCCCGAGGAGGGTGTTAAGGTGTGCGATATGAACCTGCGAGGCAACTACTACTCGAAGGAGGTTATCGAGTCATCGATGCGTGTGAGCGATGTGGTTAAGGTAAATAAAGAAGAGTTGGTTGAGATTTGCCGTGTGTTGGGTGTTGAGTTCACCGACCAGCACCTGGTGGTTCGCGACTTCCTCGAGCAGTATAAGCTTGAGATGTTTATCGTTACTTGTGGTACCGAGGGTAGCTTCGTCTATTGCGAGGACCAGAGTGCAACGTGCCTGCCAACTCCCGCCGTTGAGGTGGTCGATACGGTAGGTGCTGGCGACGCCTTCACTGCAATCTTCGTTGCCGGCATGTTGGGTGGCCTGGAGGTGCGCTGGGCGCATATGTTGGCTGTTGAGGCAGCGGCATACGTCTGCACGCAGGCGGGAGCAATGCCTATCCTGCCCGACGATATTAAGGAGCGTATTTAACGATGAAACGATTGCTCATAATGATGGCAACCTCTTTGGTAATGGTGGGCTGTGGCGAGAGCTTTACCTCGGCTGAGCGTGAAGTGATTTGTCAGGGCGAGGGCATAATGCGTGTGCTGAGTATTGACAACGAGGCCGACTCGCTGTTCCTGCGCGAAGAGTCGTTACCCATCAGCGAGTCGATGTTACAGACCAAGGAGTGGACTCTTTTGCGTGAGCGTATGTTACTCACGGTGCAGAACCCCGAG
The DNA here is from genome assembly GCA_045630065.1 of Alistipes sp. Taxonomy (GTDB): domain Bacteria; phylum Bacteroidota; class Bacteroidia; order Bacteroidales; family Rikenellaceae; genus Alistipes. The sequence continues at coordinate 2,393 of JAZQSN010000050.1, read as the reverse complement.
GCTACGGGTGTCGGCATAGCTGCTCCGCAGGTGGGTATTCATAGAAATGTTGTCGCTGTGCAGCGCTTCGATAAGGAGGGTGAGCCGTTCGAGTTCTTCATTAACCCCGAGATTATTGAACACGTGGGCGAGCGAGCCGATGGTGGCGAGGGATGCCTGTCGGTGCCCGAGCTCTACGGCAATGTGAGTCGCTGGCAGGAGATAGTGCTTCGTTATCGTGACGAAGAGTTTGTGGAGCACACCGAGCGCATCGAGGGCTTCACGGCTGTAATCTTCCAGCATGAAGTGGATCACCTCTCAGGGCGCCTCTTTATCGACTACCTGTCGGCTGAGGCCCTTAACGGGGCTATCGAAGAGTAAATCGTAATCCGATATTCAAACTAAAGTCTAAGGGACGCTCATTATAGAGCGTCTCTATTTTTGTGCCATTGGCGAAGCGATAACCAACGCTCGGCTCGGCATAGATGGCCACGGCAGGCCATAGGTTGAACTGCGCACCTGCGGCCGCATTTATCGACCACTGCAACTCTTTTACCTTAACATCGCTACGTTGCGAATTTGTCTTCTCTCCATCGATGAAGTAGTTGGTACGCGATGAGCCTGCGATGCTCTTCTCGACCATTCCGCCACCCGATACATAGAACGTGAAGCGGTTTGACTGCCATATATTGTACACTGCGTTGAGCGGTATGCCCACATAGTGCAATGAGGTGCGCTCGTCAAAGTAGTTGGCCTTGTCGCCCATAGTGGTCTCGGATGAGAGTTTTGTGTAGGTTACTCCACTCTCGATGGCCCATCTATCGGTGATGTTGAAACGCAGCAGGGCTCCCACTCTCACGGGCAGGTGGTGATGGCGGTCGGTAGTGATTGTATGTTCGTTATCGTAGGTCACAAAGTCGGTCGAGCCCTCCGAATAGTCGGCTCGTACACCCTGAAGCACAGAGTTCACAACAAATACCGACTGCGAACTATGGTTGCTCTGACCTATGGGTAGGCCCGATGCCTGCAGGCTGGCCATAAGACCTCGCGTGCTGCGACGCTTGGTGGGCGTTGCCTGGAATATGCTTCTCGACGTAGGCGCTGCGGTGCGCTGACGTACCTCACTCTTTTGTGGGGTTGAGGCCATTTGCGGAGCTTCTGCCTTTTGCGATGCCGATGGTTTCTCCTCCACTGTGGTTGCCGGTTGCTCAAGTGAAGTAATTTGAGGGGCGTCGTTTATCGTAGCTGTAGGAGCGTCGGCTGTTATTGGCAGTGTGGTAAAGGCTTTTTTCATCGCGAGTACAGACTCTACGACCTCTTTCTCACTCACCTCCTCGGCCACTGGCTCGGGTTGTGACTCTACCATTGAGGGTGTGTTGAGGGCGAGCATAGCCTCACCAACGGTGGGCTCCTCAACATCGAGCAGTATATATCCCGCAGCAACGGCAACAGCTACCACGGCGGCTACTGCTGTGCGTCGTACCCATAACGGTACGATGCGAGCCTGCGGTGCAGGGGTCTGCGTCGCGGGCATAGCGCTCATTATGTCGTCAAAAAGAGCCTTGGGTGCCTCCATCTCGTACTGCTCCATACGTTGGCGTAGCTCTTCACTCCATTGTTTACTCATAGTGTTGTCGTTTTTTGTGAGTTATACTCCTTAATCATACGTGCCAGCAGGGCTTTGGCACGGTGTAGTTGCGAGGCCGATGTACTCTCCGTGATACCTAAACGCTCGGCTATCTCGCGATGCCCCAGTCGCTCGAATACATATAGGTTGAATATGGTGCGGTATCCTGTGGGCAGTTGTCGTATCAGAGCGTGTATCTCTTCGATGGCTATGTTATCCGTTGGCGGGTCCTCCTCCTCTTCTCTAATGTCGGGCAGGGACTCCAGCGGTATGCTCTTTACTTTCTGCTTTAGGTGGTCGAGGGCTACGTTCACTACAATGCGTACCATCCACCCTCGTAGCGCACCTTCGCCTCGGCTCTCAAATCGAGATATCGAGGAGAATATCTTCACAAATCCCTCCTGCAACACATCGCGTAGCAATGTGTCATCCACATAACGCGACGCTACGGCCGTCAGATAACCTATGTGACGGTCGTAGAGTTCCTTCATAGCCGTGCTCTCGCCCTCTTTGATGCGGGTTATGAGTTCGGCCTCTGTCGCGTGGTGTGTCATATCGTGAGAGGGCAGCTTATGGATCTCTTACTTAAGCTTGAGTGTGGGGCGTACGGCTGCCGATGAACCCGATGAGGGGCTGTCCTGACGGGTGCAGTAGTCAAATTCAGCCGTCTTCTCGCCTGAGAATGAGTCCCACTTAAGAGTAAGCTTTACGGACTGGCCCTCGGTGTCGGGGAAGGTGTTGTGGCGGAATGCTACCAGGCCGGCGTACATATCACCACGGTGGTCGC
>JAZQSN010000049.1:0-52348 GCA_045630065.1 Alistipes sp. | reverse complement strand
ACCCTTTATTGACACGCTTCGAGCGTTAAGAAACAATAAAAATGTTAAATCTTCACCTTTTAGAATGCACCCTTAAAGGTTATGACCATATTTCTGACTTATTACTCGCAAAATATTGAGTAATAACTGGTTGTAAATACTTCTCATGTTATAGTTTGACAAGCGTTGCTATTCCTGAAAGTGTTACCTCGATTGGAATTGCGGCATTCAACGGTTGTCACGGTTTAACGAGTGTTACTATTCCCGATAGTGTTACCTCGATTGGAAATGCAGCATTTGGTGGCGCTAATTTGGCAAGTTTTTATGGCAAGTTCGCCTCCGCAGATAATCGTTGCTTGATTGTTGATGGAGTATTAAATAGTTTTGCTCCGGCAGGATTGACTACATATGCTATTCCCAATAGCGTTACTTCGATTGGAACTGCAGCATTCCTTGGTTGCACCAGTTTGACAGGTATTACTATTCCTGATAGCGTTCTTTCAATTGGATATAACGCTTTTTCAAATTGCAGTAATTTGAATAGCGTTACAATCGGCAATGGTGTTACTACAATCGGCGAACAGGCATTCTATTATTGTCGCAGTTTGAACAATCTTACGATTGGTAATAGTGTTACCACGATTGAGCCTTATGCATTCTTTCATTGCGAGGGTTTGGCGAATGTCGTCTTTCCTCATGGTATGACTCAGATAAGAGAATACGCATTCTCTTATTGCATTGGTTTGAAAAGTGTTACTATTCCCGCTAGCGTTGCTTCGATTGGAAAGGAGGCTTTCGCTAATTGCTACAGTTTGAAAAGTGTATATTGTAAATCTACAACTCCGCCGTCATTAGGAGCTTATGGATTTAATACTAATTCTTTCGGGCGTAAAATATATGTTCCTAGAGGACGTGGAATTGTTTACAAGATTGCGAACAATTGGAGTATATATGCAGACTCAATAGAGGAATATTACTATTGAAACAAAAAACGGAGGCTCGCGAAGCCTCCGTTTTAATTTATTGTAAGAGAGATTACAAAGTTGCGAGGAAATCGCTTACGTTCTTCTCGATGCGAGCCTCTACGTTGTCGCTCTCTGCCTTGATGAACTTCTCGCCCACGATGTTCTCGTAGAGCTCGATGTAACGCTCGGTGATGCTGTTTACTATCTCCTCGGTCATCTCGGGTACCTGCTGACCCTCCTGGCCCTGGAAGCCGTTTGCCATCAACCACTCGCGAACGAACTCCTTTGAGAGCTGCTTCTGCTTCTTGCCAGCGGCCAAACGCTCCTCGTAACCCTCAGCGTAGAAGTAACGTGATGAGTCGGGAGTGTGAATCTCGTCCATAAGGTAGATTACGCCATCCTTCTTACCAAACTCGTACTTGGTATCAACCAAAATCAAGCCCATCTTCTCGGCAATCTCGGTACCACGCAGGAAGATAGCGCGTGTGTAAGCCTCCAACTTCTCGTAATCCTCGCGGCTTACCAAACCCTGTGCAATGATTTCCTCCTTTGAGATATCCTCGTCGTGACCCTCGTCGGCCTTAGTTGTGGGGGTGATGATAGGCTCGGGGAACTTCTGATTCTCAACCATACCATCGGGCATCTCCACACCGCAGATAATGCGCTTGCCAGCCTTGTACTCACGCCATGCGTGACCAGAGAGGTAGCCACGGATAACCATCTCAACCTTGAAGGGCTCGCACTTGTGACCCACTGTTACCATAGGATCGGGTACGCCAATCTTCCAGTTGGGGAGGATGTCGGCTGTTGCGTCGAGGAACTTGGCTGCAATCTGATTCAGTACCTGACCCTTGAAAGGAATACCTTTGGGCAGAACTACGTCGAATGCAGAGATACGGTCCGATACAACCATCACCAGATAGTCACCCTCGATGCTGTATACGTCGCGCACCTTACCTACATAGTGGCTCTGCTGGCCTTTGAAATTGAAATTACTCTTTACGATAGCTTCCATAGTGTTATATTTTTTTAGATTATTCTTATCTTTGTGTTGCTGTGGCAACCATAGCGCAAATATACACATTTTTGTTGAGCTATTTCTCAAAGGTGACTTTTTTTTACTCACTATACCCCTATAGGGTGCAATAATGAGTCGTAGCATAACGTTTTGAGTACAGAGACAGTTTACTACTATGCGAAAACCTAAGAACATTGAGCGCTACGAGTCGCATTACTCGGAGCCTAAGCTTTTGCGTAAACTCACATCGGTTGCACGCTGGGCCGGTGAGAAGGTTATCTATACGGTGTTGTTGTTATACTATGTTTTGCGTAGCGATGCTGTGTCGATGGCCGATAAGAGCAAGATTTATGGTGCGCTGGGATATTTTATTCTTCCGGCCGATTTGATGCTCGATTTTATACCTATGCTGGGTTATACCGATGACCTGGCAGCTCTGATGTGGGTATTGCATACCGTAATGAAAAATATTACACCCGAGGTAAAGGAGAAGGCTCGCACTCGTCTCGGGGAGTTGTTGCACGATGTCGACGAAGATAAAATAGATACGGTTTTGTAAATAGCATTTGTGATGTGCCGAGGATGAAATTAAACGAAAACGATGACGAGACGAACAATGCAATGTATAATTTAGTATCTTTGCGATAAGAGAAATATATTTAACTCGAGACGATGAACGATACTTCAGAACAAAAACCTAAACTATGGAATAGTAATTACTTGCGTGTGTGGGTGGCTAACTTTTTGATTTTCTTTTCATTTATGTTGCTCACTCCACTATTGCCGTCGTACCTGAGTGAGACCTTTGGTGCCGACAAGCAGACCATAGGCATCGTTCTGTCGGGATATACACTTCCTGCACTGATGATCCGTTCTTTGAGTGGATTTTTGGTCGATAGCTTTCCGCGCCGTATAGTGCTTATGGTAAGTTATTTCATCTTTGCACTTTGCTTTGCCGGTTATCTGGTGGCGGGTTCGTTGCTTGCATTTGCTATCGTGCGTACGATGCACGGTGCTCCATTTGGTGCTACGACCGTGTCAAATAGCACTGTGGCCATCGATGTGTTGCATCCCGAACGCCGAGCCGAGGGAATCGGTTATTATGGCCTTAGTAATAATATCGCCACTGCAATAAGCCCCACCATAGCCTTGCTTCTGTTTGATCGCTGGGGAAGTTACGATCTGCTCTTTTGGGCGGCGCTCATCACCGCAATGATTGGTCTGTGGAGTACCTCTACGGTAAAGATGCGTAGTCGTGAGATTAAACGCGATAAGCGCCCTCTTTCGCTTGATCGCTTTATTCTGCTAAAGGGGTGGCGCGAGGGAGTGGCTATGATATGCTACTCGTTTTCGTATGGAGTGCTGGCCACTTATATCGCCATATATGGAAAGGAAGAGTTGGGTATTACAGGCGGCACGGGACTATTTTTTATGTTGCTTGCCATAGGACTTATCCTCTCGCGTTTGGTGGGTAGTCGTACCCTGCGTCAAGGTAAGGTTACGCAGAATGCCACTATTGGTACGGCCATTTCGCTCTTCGGTTATCTGCTGTTTGCAGCGGTGCATAATCTTTGGGGATACTATGGTGCAGCGCTTATCATCGGTCTGGGCAATGGCCATATGTTCCCTGCATTTCAGACTATGTTTATCAATTTGGCCGACAATTCGCAACGAGGAACAGCCAATTCTACCCTACTCGTTTCGTGGGATATTGGTGTAGGCTTAGGTATTTTAGTCGGAGGCATAGTGTCACAACACGCGGGATATTCGGCAGCGTTCTGGACTGCGTGGGGAGTGAATTTAGTAGGAGTTGTGATATATAACCTGTTTGTGAGAAGACATTTTCTTGCCAATAAATTGCGATAAACAGATAATTTTGAAATCGGCTTTATAATTATAGAGATTATGAGTAAGTGGAGAATAGAGGCCATCATTCTGGCTGTAGGATTGGTTGCATTAGGCGCACAAATCGAAGATGGTATAAAAGATTTTGTAGCTAAAGACCGTGTAGTAACGGTCAAGGGATTGGCCGAGATGGAAGTTCCTGCCAACAAGGTCACTTGGCCACTTATGTATAAAGAGGTAGGCAACGACCTAACTACTTTATATAATAAGATTAACCAAACGAATAAGGCCATCGTTGATTTCCTCAAGCAGAAAGGTATCTCCGAAGATGAAATCAGTATCAACGCCCCCGAAATCATAGATATGCAGGCTGAGCGATATGTGGGCGAGAGTAAGACTTACCGATACAATGTAACTACGGTAATCACCGTTACTTCAAACAAAGTCGATTTGGTGCGAAATCTTATCAGTGAACAGGGTGAACTATTGAAGCAAGGCATTGCCATCACGGGTGGAGATTACCGATACAATATCCAATACGACTATACTAGCTTGAACGAGATCAAGCCTCAGATGATTGAGGAGGCAACCAAGAATGCCCGCGAGGCTGCCCAGAAGTTTGCCAAGGATTCGGATAGTGAGTTGGGAAAAATCAAGCGTGCTACACAAGGTCAGTTCAGCATCGATAATCGTGATGCCAATACTCCGTACATAAAGCGTATACGTGTGGTAACGACCATTGAATACTCTCTTGAAGACTAAAGGTGAAAAAGTTACGCGGAAAGGTTAATGGAGTTCAATCTGTCTTTGTATAAAAAAGCAGTCCAATATGTTGGACTGCTTTTTTTATATCTCTACCCCCATCTCCTCGAATCGGGCGGCGGCATTGAGGAAGTGAGCCGTAATCCAGAATACGGTCCAGCTTTCCGAGTATCCTCCTCGCAACTTATAGACATTGCTCATATCGCCGTGTTGTGCGAAGTTGGTCTGCTGTAACTGCTCACCCTGCGAACCATAGGCGTCGGTGAGCTGATAGCAGGTGCGATACATAACCTTTGCCAAGCGGCAGAGACGCTCATCGCCCAGGTGCTTCCCCATCTTATATACTTCGGGCGCGAACAATACTCCATATACATCGATATGCTGGTTTTGTGCCGACACAACCGTCCAACCTGTGGTCTTGAAACCATAGTCGGCCAAACGGCCTGCAGGTAGAGGAATATCCCACACCACAACGTAGCTCAGACATACATCCATAGCGTGCTTTGCCCACTTGAGGTATTTCTCATCCTTGAAGCGCTCATACATCTCGATAAAACCCTGGAACGCAGCCCAAGAGCCCTCCTTGTCCTCGCACGTTGCATCGAGCGTACCACCCCAGTAGCAACCATTCATCTTAAGGTGACGGTCGGCAAAGAGCTGCGCAGCCTTCTCGGCAGCAGCACGATAGGTGTTGTTCTTAAATAGTTTGGATGCAATGGCCAGCGGCGCAATATAGAAGCCCTCAGCCGTAGAGAGTGGCGACCACTCGTCGCTAAGGATGCGTGCGCTCACTACATCCGACGCCTCACGCAGGAACTGCTCCCACTTCTTGGTGTCGTACTTCTTGCTCTTGCGGGCAGTCTCGATAGCCTTGGCGAAGTTATACATCGCCTGACCGCACGACACGGGGTCGCCCTGACTGAAGCCCTTGCCATCATAGCGCACGGGGAAGAGTCCGCGCTCTCGGTCTATGGGATAGGTCGTAAGAAAATCCATCGAACGCTGCACCATCTGTGGGATAGCATCGTCGTCAAGACGCTCGGCCAGAACCTGCAGTGCATAGCCAGGCGAGTCGGCCTGACCGCACCACCCCATCACAAGCTCCTTGCGCAGTGAGTTGTCGTACATATTAAAACCTACAGCCTCGCCACCCAGATCGATCCAGCGGCTCTTAGCGAAGTTATATTTTCCACGCACGATCTCATCGAACGTTGCGAAACGGTCGGCATTGTAGGGCTTGTGCATATCAAGCGAGGTGTAAATCGGACGCTGGAAGCCTGTGCCCTCGCCCTCGATTGGGTAGAGTTCGATGTAGAATGTCTTCTCGATGATGCGACCTGGTTCCAGATTGATATATGTGTCGGCATAGCGCATAGGCTTCTTCTGCAGAGCCTTGGCTACACTGTGCTTGCCATTGTAACCGATGGGGCCCGAGTAGAGCACAAACTCGCTATAGTCGTCGTAGGCCTCGACACCCATTGACCACCACTGATCTGAAAGAACTGCTCCGCGCACAGGACTTGGCACCGTGTGCAAAGCTGCAGCATAACCATCGCTGGCATTCTCAAGCATAGCGAAGGGCATTGGGTAACGGTGCTCCTCGAAGATGGCAAACTCGCCCTTGCGACCCTCGTATACGGGAATGATGTTGGGGTTTACCTTGGCGCCGTTCTTATTACCATAGTAGAGTATGCCTGGCAGGCAGGGCATCATCTGCTGACCCTGCATCTGTAGTCGTACCGACAGGGTAACGTGCGAGAGAGTCTCCTCGCCTCGCCACTCATAGCGTCGTACGCATTGCACAAGACCATCTCCCACGGTGCGATATGAGTCGCGCAGAAGCAACTCTCCCTGCTCGAACTGCATACTGCCCTTGAGGATAGTCCACTCTCCGCTCTGCTCTTGACTCTTGGCTGAGGCGTGCACCCAGCCACTCATCCAATCCTGCTGCCATCCAGTAGCCACCGACCACAGGCCCTCGGCAGGTGCGGTTATTACGCTCTTGTCGCCCAATCTTATGACGGGACGCATATCTTCAAATGAAAGCTGTGCCCGAGCGGTAAGGCTCGCGTACAACATAAGAGTTAGTAGAAAAAGTCGTTTCATATTAGTTCTTCTTCTTGAATAGATTCAGTACCGACTTAACGGTCTTAGCAGTTTGGTTCTGGGCAGTGCTGTCGGCAGCCTCGCCCTCGTTCTTAGAGCCTCCGAGTAACTTCGATACGGCATCCTTGGCAGCCTCTTCGGCCTTATCTTTCACCTGCTGCTTTACCTCTTCAACCTTCTGTTCAGCCTGCTCCTTAACCTTGTCGGTAACCTGGGTAACGGCCTGCTTGGCAAGACTCTCAAGGTCGATGCCCACCTTGGGGGATGTGAATGTACCACCGATGGTCATATCCACTGTGCCGAGTTTGGCAGCTACGCCTGCAGACTCAGGGATTGTAATCTTACCGCGGTAGTCGATAGTCTGGTCAAGTCCTGTAGAGCCTGAGAGATTCATCACGTAGTCGCCCATTTTGATATCGAAGGGCTTGGTATTTACGCGGCCATCCTTGATGGTAAATCCTACCTGAAGGTCGCGAGCACTGAGATTCTTCAATTCGGGCTTCTTGAGGATGTCGGCCACCTGATTAATGAAGGCTACATTAGACAAACTCAAACTCTTTGTGCTGAGGCTACCCTCGCCATTGAATGCCTGCAGAATGGGGCTCATCTGCTCGTCGAGCGGAGTGTCAACTTTGATGCTACCAGAGAAACTACCCGACAGACCCTCAAACAGAGGCGCCATTTTCTGTACCATGTCGAGCTCCTTGTATGCCTGCTTGAAGACTATATCGTTGAGTGCAAAGCCTGCTGCAAGACGAGCTCTTTCACCCACAGGTGTTGAGTATGAACCATTGGCAACTACCCCACCGCCCATTGTCGAGAGTGAGATATTCTGCATATCAACCTTGCGGTCTTTGATAACGAGCAGACCCTTGATGTCGTTGAATGACATCTTGTCGAGCAATACCTCGTTCATATTTACCTGTGCACGGAAATCGATATTCTCAGGTACGCTGATAGCAGCCATCGTGGTCGCACTTGTTGTACTCTCCTCTATAGCCTGCTCAGCCTCGGGCTGCTCGGTGGTAGTATCGCTCATAAAGTCGTTGAGATTGATGTGCTGGCTGCTTACGTTAAGCGTACCCTTGATAGTAGAGCCCTTAAGCAGATAGCCGATATAGTTCTCAAAGCGGCTGTCGAGTGTGAGGTCGTTATCACCCACCTTGATGGTAGTCTTGCTGAGCTCCAAATAACGGGGTGTGAAACCAAATGTAGAGCGCTCGATCATCACATCGGGCAGTGACTCCATCTGCAACTGCATATTGCTAAGAGAGATGTTGCCTGCAGCCTCGACACGGTCAAACTGCTCCTTCTCGATATATGAAAGACGGCCTGCAACCGACATGTCGGCATCGACAACGCCGTTGAGATTCATATCCTCCAACGGGTATACATCCTTAATCTTGCCCAAATCCAACTTACCCTTTGCTGAAGCGCGGAAGTCGGGGTCGCTGATTGGAGTCTTCACGTCGGCTGTAAGCGCGAAGGAATTGCCGGCCAAAGTGAAGTTGAAGGGATTAACGCTAACGGTCGTTAGGTCGACTGCGCCACCAGGATTCTGAGCACGAGCAGAAATGTTGATAGCATCAACACCTGCGGGCAATGTTGGATAGCGGAACATAGCATTCTTGACATCGAGTGCAACGTCGAACGAAGGAACATTTTCTCCCTCCAATCGACCTTTAGCCTTGGCTTGCAATGTTGCGATACCATCGGTCTTGAGGTCGGCAAAATCCTTGGCATAGATGGCGGGAATAAGCGAAAGAATCTCTTTGAAGCCAATGTCGTTGGTATTGAGTGCAAGATCCATATCCACAGCCTCGCCGTCGAGTGCTACCCAACCATCGATTGAGGCACGAATGGCGTTAAGTGCAAGCTCGTTGTCAGAAAGCTCAAAGCGCATATTCTTAAGGTCGGCAGCCACATCCATCGAAGCCTCCACCTCTGCACGGCTCAACATGGGCACACCACCCATACGGAAGCTAACTGAAGGAGTGTTGGCATTTAACTTAATGGTTGTGTTGTCGCTGCCTAAATCTCCCGAGCACGTAGCGTTAAGATTCTCAACAGCGGCATAAATGCCACCCATACGGTCGTCGTAAATTACCGAGAGCTCGCTAATGCTCAATCTCTTGAGTGCAACGTTGAACGATACGGGTTCGCTCGACTCCTCGACGGGCGTTTCAACCTCCTGCGAAGGCTTCATAATATCCCAGTTTACGCGGCCGTCCTCTAATGCAATTGCATGCAGGCGTGTCTGGTCGATGATTACTTTTGACACCTCATATTTGCCACTGATGAGCGAGCCAAGGTTAACAGCGGCTGTTAGCTCGCCAGCATATACCAATGTGTCGTTCTCGAATACATCTACACCCTTGAGCCAAAAATCTTTCAACGAAACAGATGCCTGCGGGAAGTTACGCAGCAAACTGATATCGAGTTTGGCGAAGTCGAACTGCGCATTGAGCAACTTGTTGCCCTCACTCTTTATTATGCTCTCGATTTTTCCTCGGAAAGCAATTGGCGCCACCATAAGCACAACGAGCAGCGAGCATATGGTGATACCTGCGATTTTCAAGAATTTCTTCATACTTATCTCATTTTATTTGTTACTTGCAATTTTGCTATTAGGGCTTACTCTTACTCCTCTTGCTGCTTAGGTGTATGAACTTTCACGATACCCTTCTTTGAACGACCATCGACGTAGATATATAGAGGTTCGTCGAACTCCACGGCACGCAAATACTCACCATCGAACCATCGGGGCATGCTCTCCATCTGCTCGATGTCAAGAGAGCCGTCGCCGTGCGAAGGATCAAGCGAGAGGTATCCAACGCCGAGTGAGGTCACATTTTGGAAGAAGTGAGTGCCCTGGCTTGCCTCCACGTTGAAGTTAGGCAGAGCCGACTCGACGATAACTCTGGCTTGCGATATGTGGGCCCACTTGACTGGTACGCCCAAGTTGGGGTCGGATGATCCCCAGCGGCCTGTGCCGATGAGGACATACTCCTGGCCCTCCTCGCGCATACGGTTGTTGATCTGCATAAGCTCGTCGGCAATCTCCTGCGTGTGGAGCGACGAGAACATATCAAAACGCATATATACCACACGGCGAATGTCGCGCATAAGACCAATACCCAGAGCATTTTCCGAGTAGACGATGGCTCCCTGCGTGTCAACTTGCGACCAGACGAGTTTGGTACCCTCCTCGTTACGGATGATGGGACGCACCTGCAGTAGGTTGAAAATCTGCATCTGACCTGCTGGTACATCCATATTTACTGCAAATTCAATCTCGACGGGGCAACGCATCTCCTCCTCGCCCATACGCAACATATCGCGTATGATATCAGCCAGCGGGAATGAGCCATATTTGAGTATTCGGTTGAATGTAATCACACGGAAGTATCGCGATAGCGTAGGACTTTCGCTGATGCGGCTATTCTGGTAGTCATAATATGAGCAAGCATACTTGGCGTTGCGGAAATCGTTCATACGCGAAACTGGTATGCGCTCAATATTTATTGCATCATCGGTCGACGAACGGAAATGGTCGGGGTTAAGGCTCAGGGCCAGTACCTCGGTCTGCGCATCCTGAATGGTGAGTTCCAGTGTGGAAGTTTGCAGTGCCTTGTCGGGGTATGCGGGCGAGAAACGAAGGCTCTTGCCGCCATCTACTACAGCCTTGCCCAATCCCATTACGATGTTGCATACACCATCCTCGGCCTTCTCGTATCCGATTGGATAGAGATTTTGTGAACGGGCTACACCCGAGAGTGTGGGGAAGAAATAGCCGTTTTGCTCGGTTCCGCACACCTCCTGAATCAGGACCGCCATCTTCTCCTCTGAGAGCAGATTTTGCGATGACTGGATGTATGCCTTTGACGATGCGAAATATACCGAAGCGTAGACACTCTTGATGGCGCGTACCAGCATACGCAACATCTGGTCGTCGTCCTCGCATCTGGGAATCATATATGTAGAGTAGATACCAGCAAAGGGCTGGTAGTGTGAGTCCTCTAGCTTCGATGATGAACGAATGGCCAAAGGCTTCGAGCAAGTCTCTACAAATACCTTTAGTTTCTGATACAACTCTGCAGGCAACACCGAGTTAAGGAACTCCGAGAGGATATCGTCGTCGGCCAAGTCGCGTGAGATGATATACTTAAGACCGTTGATTCGCATAAACTCATCGAAATAGTCGGTGGCAACAACCAGCGAACGTGGAATCATAATTCGTACGCCGGGGTATTTGTAATAGTGGTTATGCTTTGCCAGCATCGAGTTCATAAATGCCAAACCACGAGCCTTACCTCCGATAGAGCCCTCGCCCAGGCGGGCAAAGCCGATGGCATCGCTATAGGTCTCCTCGTCGAATTGCGCTACAAGTCCCTGACCGAGCATAGTACGATAGTCCTTGAACATTGATACCAGTGCGGCACGGTGTTCGGCCGTTGATGAGAAGTGGCTACTATTGATGTTTCGCAATACCTTCGCCAGCGGGAACAGACCGCGTGCGTACAACCACTTTGAAAGGTGCATCTGCGAGAGGTGATACTCCAACACATCGTCGGGTACGGTGGCAATGAGTGACTGCATCTGTAGCAGGTCACGAGCACGACCGATAATACTATTTGTTGCCAAATCACGGAATAAGAACTCACCGAAACCGAACTCGCGCAGAACTACATCCTGCAACTCCTGTAGCAGGGTCTTCGACGACTTGGCAATGAAACCAACACCCATCTCGGCAGCCACATCGGCATAATTGACCTGGGATGACTGCAGAATGACGGGCATCCAAGGAGTCTCGGCCTTAATCATACGGCTTATCTCGACACCTGCGTCACTCTTCTCGTTATCCTCTTTGTCGCCACGATGTAGTACTAGGCCTACGTCGGAGATTACGCCGAGCAGATTTTTCTTATATCGATCGTATGTCTCGAGTGCTTCCTCGTAACTTGTCGCCAGCAGCACCTTAGGACGTGCTCGCTTACGGCTAATCTGCTGCTGCTCGTTGTAGGCATCCTTGAGGAATTCGCTATTCTGTACAAGGATGATTTTGTACAACTCGGGCAAGTAGGTCGAGTAGAAACGGATTGAGTCCTCGACAAGCAAGATAGCCTGTACACCTCCATCGATAATGTCGGTTTCGGCGTTGAGTTTATCCTCCATCAGTTTGATGATGGCGATGATAAGGTCGGTGTTACCGTGCCAGCAGAAGATATTGTCGATGGCAGAACACTGCTGCTCGTCAATCTGGCGGTAAATCTCTTTCGAGAACGATGTAAGCAACACCACAGGCAACGTAGGATGAATCTTCTTCACCTCGCGTGCAAAGTCGAATACGTTTGGCTCGCCTACGTTGTACATAGTCAGCACAAAGTCGAAATCGTTACGAACGGTCAACATGTCGAGCGCATCGCGTGTCGATTCTACACGTGTGAGCGAAGGTGGATTACTCATGTTGAGCTCCATATACTCGCGATTGATTTGCGACTCGATGTGTCCATCCTCCTCCAGAATGTAGCCGTCGTATGTACAACATACCAGAAGGATTTTATGTATGCGGTGCTGCATAAATGGATGCTGCTCCTGATTCTCAATGGTCAAATATGCGTGATCGTTCATTGGTGAAATATTTTTGCTATAAGCATAATAATCCCACAAATATACACAAAATAAACAAAAGTGTTGGGATGTCCCAACACTTTCTTATAAAAACCATTTTACTTTATTTCCTTTTTTATCTATGCGAAATGATTTTCCATTTAACACTACTTTGGCTTTCCCATTGTAAAAGTCTTGTGCTGCATCGTATATGCAAGGAATAACTTCTACACCTTCTTCGTTTACATAGCCCCACTTGTCATCCTTTTTAACACGTACCATATCGTCACAGACGGACATTATAGTGTCATATTTACAAGGTATAACTTCAAAGCCCTCTTTATTTACTCGGCCACGCTTACCATCTCTTTCAACCTCTGCCGTTCCATCGACGTCAAAATGACCTATGGAGTCATATTTACAAGGAATAATTTCAATTCCTTCTTTATTTACACGACCCCATTTCAAGTTATTTACACGACCCCTTTTCCAGTTATTTGCAACCATTGCCGTACCATCATTGTTGAAAGACATTGTGAAGTCATATTTACAGGGTATAACTTCAACACCATCTTTATTTACTCGTCCATGCTTACCATCTATTTCAACCCGTGCTGTTCCATCGTAGTCGAAAGGGTATGTATAGTCATATTTACAAGGAATAACTTCAATTCCGTCTTTATTTACACGACCACACTTACCATCTATTACAACCTGTGCTGTTCCATCCTCATCAAATGACATATGTGTAGTGTCATATTTTAATGGGATAACTTCAACTCCGTCTTTATTTACGCGGCCACGTTTTTTGTCTCTTTCAACCTGAACTGTACCATCTTTGTCAAAAGACCATACCTGGTCATATTTGCATGGGATAACCTCAATGCCATCTATGTTTACATAGCCTTGTTTGTTATCCTTCCCAACCTTGGCCAATCCGTATTCATTGAATGAACATACTTCATAATACACGCATGGGATTATTTCTTCGCCGTATTTATTAATACAACCACATTTGTTATCTCGTTCAACTATTGCTAAACCATATTCATTGAATGAAAAACTGCGATTGTATACATGCGGAATTACCTCCTCGCCGTATTTGTTTATACAGCCCCATTTGTTATCTCGTTCAACTATTGCCAAACCATATTTGTTGAATGAAAATTCTTGATTGTACTCACACGAAATAATTTCAATGCCGTCTTTGTTTATACAACCCCATTGACCATTGCGCTTAACTTTATCCAGACCATTTATGTTGCAGGGATAAATTTTATCGTATATGCATTGGCAAATTATTTTTCCATAATTATTGACTCCACCCCATTTGCCATTTTGCATAACAGCCATTAATCCATCTTTGGAATGCGAAATATTGTCATATCTCAATGAAACAATAACTTGCCCAACATTATTTATGTAACCCCATTTGCCACTCTGTTTAACGCCAGCAACACCATTTACAAAACTGAGTGCTTTTTGATATTGAGGAGGTACGATTTCTTTCCCTTTCTTGTCAATATAACCCCATTTCCCATTAATGTTTACTGCGGCTAAACCCTCGCTGAAATCTTCCACATATGTGTATGTTGCTGGGATAATATTGCGGCCAATTTTATCAATAAAACCCCAACTTTGGTCAATACTAAAGCGGGCGACCTCTTCGCTAAAATAACACGCGTTGTCAAATGTGGCAGGAATAACTATTTCATTATTTGATTTTAATATGTAACCAATCTTTCCATTATCTTCGAATGTGGCAAATTCATCATCTGGTAAACTTAATAAATATGCCTCATGCTCTGCTTTTTTGCGAGCATTGTATTTGTCAAGTAGATTGATTTTTATTGAACGCTGATGATCATTATCAATGAATAGAGAAAGTTCCTCGTAATCATTCTCGCATTCAACGCCAACAAACTTTAATTCATTGTCGCCCAATGGCAATTGAATAGAGGTGTATTTGCCAGCTTTAGCCACGCCAATCTCTTCATCGAAATTTAATATCCGACAATCAAGGTCTGATTTTATGCGTACGATGGCTCCATTGCCACTGTTTTGGATGGGATTTCGCTGTACGATAAAATGCGGTTTTACTACAGGGTTGATATAAGTTTTAACCAGATGATCCATATCCACTACAAAACTTTGTCCCATGCGGATATCGATACCATTATCCTGTCTAACAATATTTAATTCTTCGGGAAAGTTTGACGGGAAATCATATATGAACTGCTTGTCGGGATTGAGAAAAATAATTTTCAAACCAGATTCAATCGCTTGGCATATTTCACGACGCACCCAATCATCTTCATTCACGCAATTAGCCATTGCGTCTTTGGTTAGGACACAAATAAATATCTTAGACTGCTTTATCGCTCCTAAGATTTTCTTCTCGAAGTCTTCTGGTCCTATGTCGTTATGATCAAAAAAGACTCTTCCCAAATATCCGCGTGCTTCCAATGCTTGCTGGATGTTTCGAGCAATGGGTGTTCCCCATTCATTTCCATCTTTATCTCTTCTGCGGTAACTGATAAATATGTCGAATTTTTCTTGTGTCATGGCGATAAGGTGTGGTTAACATACAAATATAGCGAAATTTGTTGAAATCTTACATTAAAATACTAATTTTGCGGCATGAAATTTTGAATTATGAAAGTTAATGTCGAAGAGCGTGCCGAGCGTGCACGCAACTATTTTCTCGAGGGTTACAACTGTGCCCAATCTGTACTTTTGGCCTATGCTGATTTTACTAATCTCGATCACACCACAGCCGCCACTATTGCTGCTCCGTTTGGTGGAGGAATGGGTCGTTTGCGAGAGGTGTGTGGCACTGTGAGCGGAATGTTTATGGTGGCTGGCTATCTGCAGCCCAATGCTAATCCCGAAGATGCGGCAAGCAAAAAGAGTTGCTATACATTGGTACAGTCGCTAGCCGAGGAGTTTCGTCAGCAGAATGGCTCCATCGTTTGCCGCGAACTGTTGGGCTTAAAGCAGAAGAGTGATGAGCCTACCCCATCGCCCCGCACCGAGGAGTATTATCATCGTCGCCCCTGTGGTGAGTATGTTGCCATTGCTGCCCGTATTCTCGGTCAGAAGATTAACGAGATGGAGATGCTCTAATACATAATATGATAATGGTGCCAAAGAATAGGTTTTTCGTAGTATGTTAAGCAAAAATTTGGTTAAACGAAAAATTATCCCTACATTTGCACCACCAAAATCGGGAGTAAGTCCCTTTGGTGAGCGTTGATCCTGTAGCTCAGTCGGTAGAGCACAACACTTTTAATGTTGGGGTCCCGGGTTCGAGCCCCGGCGGGATCACGGAAGAAGTCTCTGATAATCATGCGATTGTCGGAGATTTTTTTTTGTTTTATCGGTGCGGCTGAAACGTTCTGTTTCAGTAGATGCTCTTTTGGGCAAAGGTAAATTCTGTTGAAAAACTATGGGATTAGACCATTCGAAGAGTGAAGCCGAATACAATTGAGATATATATCATATTCGTCAATCCCTAATATATGTCGAGAGTTTTCAGCGTAGAAAATAAAAAAAGACTCTCTTTTGAGAGTCTTTTCTAGCGGTGCGTAGGGGACTCGAACCCCTGACCCCGTGCGTGACAGGCACGTATTCTAACCAGCTGAACTAACGCACCAATTGCTGATTGCGAATGCAAAGGTAGTACAAAAATCGTAACCTGCAAATAATTTTATTATTTTTTTGATATAAAAATAACATATCATTATAACACTCACGACTAACACTCCTATTATGTGAATGTTACGTTTTATCGTTATAATGCTTGTCGATTGTCGTATGTGCTACTCTATTATATGGTTGATTGACCGAGTCTAAATTTCAAGCCGAATGTTAAGCCGAACCACGCTGTGGTATTTGGCATATAAGTTGCAAAAATCTGCTCGTCGGCATTACCCCACAACACGGCCCGAGAAGTGTTGCAGGGCGTAACGATGATGTAAATTAAATTTAGAATACACTAAAACATTTCGCTTATGAAAAAAATTAGACTCTTATCGGTCATTATGTTGTCTGCATTGAGCATTGGCAATGTTTCGGCTCAGCGTCATTTGCGCAGCAAGCCAACCGTTTATATGATTAGCTATGAGCAGATTGACACAATCTCTTGTCCCGTGAAACAGGCTGTGGCGCAGCGCAGTATGGCGGCGCAATATGCGCGTGAGGATTTTGCTGCCACTAATCGTGATGGATTTCAGCAGTTGCACAATCCTCAGGTGGTATTTTCGACCAAGAACAACCGATTTTCGCTCGGTATTGGCGGTGAGATTAACTTCCGTACAAGTTATGATTTAAAGGGTGCTGTGGATAATATCGACTTCATACCCTACGACATACCTATGCAGGCTACCTATGCCAATCGTCAGCGTGTGATGATGGATGCCAGCGCATCACGTCTGTTTACAAAGGCGATCATCAACTCCGACCTGTTGGGCCGAGTAGTGGCCTACGTTGATATGGATTTTCGTGGTGGCGAGGAGTTTAGTTATACACCCCACCTACGCTCGGCCTATGTCTCTCTATTGGGCTTTACGGCAGGTCGTGATGTGACCACCTTCTGTGACCTTTTGGCTGCACCCGAGACTATCGACCATCAGGGCCCCAATGCATATAACTTCAACTTTACCACATTGTTGCGCTACGAGCGTTCTTTTGCCGACGACCATCTGCAAATGGCTGTTGCTGCCGAAATGCCTGTAGTGAGTGGCACATATGGCGAAACCTTCCTACCGCTTGCTCAGCGTGTGCCCGACATCCCCATCTATTTGCAGTATTCGTGGGGCGAAAATCGCCAAAGTCACTTCCGTGCCTCGGCCGTATTTCGTAATATGTATCTGCACAATGCAACAACCGACAAAAATACAAGCCTCTTCGGTTGGGGTGTGCAGGCCAGCACTCACGTCGAGTTCTGCCGTTGGTTTACGCTCTATGGCAATGGCATCTATGGCGAGGGAATTACTCCCTACATTCAGGATTTGACAGATAGCGGACTTGACTTTACGCCCAACCCACTCCAGCCCGAGAGTATACAGACTATGCCTATGTGGGCTTGGCAGGCTGCTGGTAAACTCAGCATTGTGCCTTCACGCTTTTGGTTGGCGGGTGGCTACTCTACCGTTCGTGTTGAGCGCCACAACGGATTTTATGCCGAGGATCAGTATAAACGCGGAACTTACATCTTCGGTAATGTGTTCTTGCAGGCAACAGCCAACTGCCGTGTGGCGTTGGAGTATTTGCACGGCTCACGCAAAAATATGAATGGCCAGATGGGTGAGGCTAATCGTTTGAGCCTTATGGTGCAATATAATTTCTAATTTTCGACTTGTGCTGATGCGGGTGGACTGTATGTCCACCCGTTTTTTTTGTGGTATGATAAAAAAAATACCCCGCAGGAAGCGGGGTAACAGTCAAATAACAAATCCACTATTATGTGTCGAATACTAATAATTCTCCTTCTTGGGCTCGAAGAATGACTGAGGATGTGCGCAAGCGGGACACTTGATGGGAGCCTCCTTTGCCAAGAGTACGTAACCGCAGTTGCGGCACTGCCACCAAATCTCGTTGTCGCGGATAAATACTGTGCCGTTGGTAACGCGCTCCAAAAGCTTCAAGTAACGACGCTCGTGCTCAGCCTCTACCTTTGCAATCTGGCGGAATGTCTCAGCGATCTCAGCAAAGCCCTCCTCGTCGGCAACCTTAGCAAACTCTGCGTAGAGAAGATCCCACTCCTCATGCTCGCCAGCTGCTGCAGCTACCAAGTTCTCAGCAGTTGTACCAATCTTACCTGCAGGGTATGTAGCGGTAATCTCCACATCGCCACCCTCCAAATACTTGAAGAACTTCTTGGCGTGCTCCTTCTCCTGCTCTGCAGTCTCCATAAATACACCTGAAATCTGCTCAAAACCCTCCTTCTTTGCTACGCTTGCGAAGAAAGTGTAACGGTTGCGTGCCTGGCTCTCGCCTGCAAATGACTTCAATAAGTTCTTCTCGGTCAAAGTTCCTTTAATGCTTTTCATAGTTTTGTCTGTTTTATGTGTTAATGAATTTTTCTGTTTTCCTATTGCAAAGATATACTAATTTGGGAGTGTGTCAATAGTTTTTTTATTATAAAAATTTATACTACCATCAATTCGTCTTATAGTACAATCTTGCATCGACAACTATTGTTTGAAAAAGGTATTATATTTAAGGTAAAATCTCGCAAAAAGCCATATTGGGTTGGTTTTGATGCGATAGTTTTGTATATTTGCAAAATATATGCAAAAAAGTTAAAAATAAATAGATATTATGGCAGACGAGAAAATTATCTTTTCGATGGTGGGCGTGTCGTAGACGTTCACCAATCAGAAAAAAGTATTGAACAACATCTACCTGTCGTTCTTCTACGGAGCGAAAATCGGTATCATCGGTCTCAACGGCTCGGGTAAGTCTACCCTTATGAAGATTATCGCCGGAATCGATAAGAACTATCAAGGCGAAGTGGTATTCTCACCCGGCTACTCAGTGGGTTATTTGGAGCAGGAGCCTCAGCTCGATGACTCAAAGACCGTACGCGAGATTGTCGAGGAGGGTTGCGCCGCTACCGTTGCTCTTTTGAAGGAGTATGAGGAGATTAATATGAAGCTCTGCGAGCCTATGTCGGATGATGAGATGAATGCACTCATTGAGCGTCAGGGTGTAGTCTACGAGCAGATCGATCAGGTGAACGGCTGGGAGCTCGATAGCGTGTTGGAGCGTGCAATGGATGCGTTGCGATGTCCCGATCCGGACCAGAACGTAGCAGTACTTTCGGGTGGTGAGCGTCGCCGTGTGGCTTTGTGTCGTCTGTTGTTGCAGCAGCCTGATGTGCTTCTTTTGGATGAGCCTACCAACCACCTCGATGCCGAGTCTATCGACTGCTTGGAGCAGCACTTGCAGCAGTATAAGGGTACAGTTATCGCAGTAACGCACGACCGTTACTTCCTGGATAACGTTGCAGGCTGGATTCTTGAGCTCGACCGTGGCGAGGGTATCCCCTGGAAGGGTAACTACTCGGGCTGGCTCGATCAGAAGACCAAGCGTCTGGCTATGGAGGAGAAGCAGGAGTCGAAGCGTCGCAAAACTCTGGAGCGCGAGCTTGAGTGGGTGCGTATGTCACCCTCGGGTCGTCGTGCCAAGAGCAAGGCTCGTCTGTCGGCATACGATAAGTTGATGAACGAGGATGTAAAGCAGAAGGAGGAGAAGCTCGAGATCTTCATCCCCAACGGTCCCCGTTTGGGTGATGTGGTTATCGAGGCCAACAACGTGAAAAAGGTCTTTGGCGACCGTATCCTCTACGAGGGATTGGACTTCAAGCTTCCGCCTGCAGGTATCGTGGGTGTGATTGGTCCTAACGGTACCGGTAAGACTACCCTATTCCGTATGATTATGGGCTTGGAGGAGGCTACCGAGGGTACATTCACCGTAGGTCAGACCGTAAAGCTCGCATATGTTGACCAGCAGCACAAGTCTATCGACCCCGAGAAGACTGTTTATGAGGTAATCTCGCAGAACTCTGACCTTATCACTTTGGGCAACCGTCAGATTCCTTCACGTGCATATGTGGCTCGCTTTAATTTCAGCGGTGCCGATCAGGAGAAGAAGTGCGGTATGTTGTCGGGTGGTGAGCGTAACCGTCTGCACTTGGCTCTTGCACTCAAGGAGGAGGGTAATGTACTCTTGCTCGATGAGCCTACCAACGATATCGACGTAAATACATTGCGTGCTTTGGAGGAGGGCTTGGAGAACTTCGCAGGTTGCGCTGTGGTTATCTCGCACGACCGTTGGTTCCTCCACCGTATTGCAACACATATCCTCTCGTTCGAGGGCGACTCGAAGGTAGTATTCTACGAGGGTTCTTACTCTGAGTACGAGGAGTGGAAGAAGGCTCAGGGAATGGATATCGCTCCCAAGCGTGTTAAGTACCGCAAGCTTACAGAGAATCAGTAGTGTATAATATAGCAGATTCAGTATTTTGAATTAAATATGGCACAGAAACCATCAATACCTAAGGGTACACGCGACTTCTCGCCTGCCGAGATGATGCGTCGTACATATATATTCGAATCTATCAAGAGTGTCTTCCGCACCTACGGCTTTGCTCCGTTGGAGACTCCTGCAATGGAGAATCTGTCAACATTGTTGGGCAAGTATGGCGACGAGGGTGACAAGTTGCTCTTCAAGATTCTTAACTCTGGCGACTACGGTGCAAACCTCAATGAGGAGCAGTTGCGCCAGGCATCGCAGATCTGCGAGAAGGGTTTGCGTTATGATTTGACAGTTCCCTTTGCTCGTTACGTTGTTCAGCATCAGAACGAGATTTCGTTCCCCTTCAAGCGCTATCAGGTGCAGCCCGTGTGGCGTGCTGATCGTCCGCAGAAGGGACGCTATCGCGAGTTCTACCAGTGCGACGTCGATGTTATCGGCTCTCGCTCGCTATTGAACGAGGTCGAGCTTATCGAGATTGTTGAGCGTGTGTTCCGCAAGCTGGGTATTCGCGTTGTGCTGAAGATGAATAACCGCAAGATTTTGTACGGTATTGCCGAGGCTATCGGTCACGCCGACAAGATGATGGATATCACCGTTGCGATTGACAAGCTGGAGAAGATTGGCCTCGATAATGTGAAGGCTGAGCTCGCTACTCGCGGCTTGGAGCAGGAGGCTATCGATAAACTTCAACCCATCCTTGAGCTCAGCGGCTCAAATGCCGAGAAATTGGCCAAGTTGCGTGAGGTGATTGGCGTATCGGAAACCGGTATAAAGGGTATTGAGGAGATGACTGAGATTTTCGGTTATGTAGAGCGTCTTGGTTTGCAACTTCCCATAGAGTTGGATTTATCGTTGGCACGCGGTTTGAATTACTACACAGGAGCAATCTTCGAGGTAAAGGCGTTGGACTATGCCATCGGTTCGATTTGCGGTGGTGGTCGCTACGACGACCTTACAGGTATCTTCGGTCTGCCTAACACATCGGGTGTGGGTATCTCGTTTGGTGCCGACCGCATCTACGATGTAATGGTAGGGCTGGATCTCTTCCCCGAAGAGGTGAACTTCACAACCAAGGTTATGTTTGTAAACTTGGGCGCCGAGGAGCAGTTTGCTTCGATGCAGATTATCCGCTCGTTGCGTGATGCGGGCATCGCTGCCGAGATATACCCCGAAGCTGCGAAGATGAAAAAGCAGATGGAGTATGCCAATCGCCGAATGATTCCCTATGTGGTAATCATCGGTAGCAACGAGCTTGCAGAGCACAAGGCCACCGTAAAGAATATGCGTACTGGTGAGCAGCAGAGCCTGGATTTCGATGCTATTGGCGAGCAGTTGATTTAATTTTATATAGTATGAAACGTTTTGTATGGTCAGTTGTTGTCTTGTTGTTTGCAGTGGCGCCCAATGTGGCGCAGGCTCAGCGACGTGATGACGCTACCATGCAATTGCAGAAACTCAATCGCTTTTACCGCTATCTACAGGGGATGTATGTCGATACATTGCAGATGGAACCTGTAGTTGAGAGTGCCATCAGAGGTATGCTGGCCGATTTGGATCCTCATTCGGTATACCTCACTGCCGAGGAGATGCGTGAGCAGAACGAATCGTTCGAGGGCGAGTTTAGCGGCATAGGTGTTGAGTATAATATTTATAAGGATTCTATCCTTGTAATTAACGCCATCAAAGGTGGTCCTTCTGAGCGTGCGGGGCTGAAGGCCAATGACCGCATAGTAGCCATTAATGGGGAGAATGTAGTCGGTATTTCACGCGACGATGTGACCTCCAAGCTGCGAGGCGAACGTGGTAGCACGGTGTCGCTTGGTGTAAAGCGACGTGGCCAGGCGGATGTGATTACCTACAATGTGGTGCGTGACAATATCCCCATCACTACTATCGATGCGGCTTTTATGGCCGACGATAAGGTTGCCTATGTCAAAGTCAATCGCTTTGGTCGCACAACCATGAGTGAGTTTGGTCAGACTATGGCCGAGCTGGCGGGTGCTGAGGCACTCATTCTTGACCTTAGTGGTAATGGCGGTGGCCTGCTCGGCGAGGCTGTCGATTTGGCAGGATATTTTCTGCCGCGACAGAGCCTTGTGGTGTCTATTGAAGGTCGTGCAGTGCCTACGGAGGCCTATCGTGCAAGTGTAGGCGATGCGTTCAAGGGTCGTGTTGTTGTTATGATTGATGAGGCTTCGGCCTCGGGTAGCGAGATTGTGGCTGGTGCATTGCAAGATTGGGATCGTGCCGTAATCGTTGGCGAGGCAAGCTTTGGTAAAGGTTTGGTTCAGCGCCAGGTTCCACTTGGTGATGGTTCAGCTATGCGACTCACCGTAGCTCGTTACCATACCCCATCGGGACGTGTTATTCAGCGACCCTATGAAAAAGGTCACAAGGAGGAGTATTATCGTGCCCATATCGACCGATTACGTGGCGCTGGTACTGATTCGCTTACTAACGATGCCGTTGAGTATAAGACTCTGCTATCACAACGCACAGTGTATGGTGGAGGAGGTATTCAGCCTGATGTGAAAGTTGAGAGCGACACAACACGCGTAAGCGATTATATGGCACGCATCGTGGCTCAAGGCGTTTATTCCGACTTTTTGATGGAGTATATGGATCGCTTTCGACCGATACTTGATGAGAAGTACCCCACTTTCGAAGCTTTTGAGGGTGGATACAAGCTCAGTGATGATATAATGGCAATGCTTATTCGCGCAGCAACTGAGCGAGGAATTGAGTACAACGACCAGGAGTATGCCCTCTCCAAGGAGTTGATACGCACACAGCTCACTGCAATGATTGCCCAACGATTGTTTTCTACTGCAGAGTTTTATCGTGTGATAAACCCGCGAGAAAATCAATCCTACATTAAAGCGATGGAGATTCTTCGCAATTGGGACAGCCAAGGCGCCAAGATTCTTGCAGGCGAGAGATAGCCTGTAACATTGCCGGCAAACATAGCAAAGAATAATAGAAAAGATATTAACCCGAAAAACACCTAATTTATGATTTCTGTTTCTGAACTTGATAACCATCAAGTAAATGATGGTTATGGCGAATCGGTGTACACCAAGATGATTAAGGCTGGACATCGAACCTATTTCCTAGATGTTAAAACCACGCGTTCAAAGGATTATTTCATCTCTATCACCGAGTTGCGTAAAAAGAATGTTAGCGATGGTAGTGTGACCGAGCGCAATAAGGTATTTATCTACGAGGAGGACCTTGAAAAGTTTGCCGACGGCATTCAGGAGGTAATACAATATATGCGCGAGCGTGTAGGCGAAGGTGCTAAAGGCGAAGAGTAAGTAATATGAACAAACGTGTGTTATTGGGATTTAGTGGAGGTATCGACTCGATGACGGCAGTGCGACTGCTGCAGGCTGAGTATGACGTCGAGGCTCTCACTCTCAATACTACGGGCGATAGAACAATGTTATCCACCGCGGCAGAGCGTGCTCAAACGTTGGGCATTGGTCATCGTACGCTGGATGTGCAGGCGGAGTTCAAAGAGTCAATTATCGACTATTTTACACAAAGTTATATGTCGGGCTGCACACCAGCGCCGTGTTCGGTGTGCAACCCACTTATCAAGTGGCGCTATCTTGTGGCCGAGGCCGACCGCTTAGGCATTGAGTATGTGGCTACGGGTCACTATTTTAATATCGTGCGCTACAACAATCATCTCTATGTTGCGCGTGCCAACGATTCTCGCAAGGATCAATCCTATTATCTATGGGCATTAGGCCAGGATACTCTACAACGCGCTCTGACACCTATGGGGCAAATTATCAAGGAGGAGATACGACATAACTTTGCAGACCGTCGTGAGAGTATGGGACTCTGCTTCCTGCAGGGCGTGACTTACCGTGAGTTTATCACCCGTCACCATCCCGAGGCTGCTTGCGAGGGTGAGGTGGTCGACACCGAAGGCAGGGTTGTTGGTCGTCACGAAGGTATTGCTTTCTACACCATAGGCCAAAAGCGAGGATTTGAATGTTCGATAACGGGTGTTTCGATTGTTGCAATCGACAGTAGTCGAAATCGATTGGTGGTAGGATCGAACGCCGCTTTATATCATCATTCACTTGAGATAAATAGATGTAACATCGTTGATGAAGAGGAACTTGTTGATTCATCCGATGTGTCGGTTGTAATTCGTGGCATAGGTCGCAACCCCGAGGGTTTCTTACGCAAAGTTGAGCCAACGGAGCGTGGCTTCAGGCTTCTGCTTGACGATGCTGCGTGGGCTCCGGCTGTTGGCCAACCTGTAGTCTTTTATCGCCAAAACCGAGTTATAGGAGGTGGATTTATCGAGCATTATCGTTAGATTAATTCAAAAAAACACTATTTTTGTCCACTGAATATAAACTCAAGTGAAATGAACGTAGTAAAACGACTATATGATTGGATGCTCTCATGGGGCAATTCGCGTTGGGGTGTGCTGGCACTATTTCTCTTCGCAATGGCCGAGTCGAGTTTCTTTCCTATCCCACCCGATGTGTTGCTCATCGCTTTGTGTCTGGGTGTTACAAAGCGTTCGTTCCGCTATGGATTGGTTTGTTTGGCTGGCTCTATCGTTGGTGCAATGATTGGCTACGCAATTGGTTTCTTCTGCTGGCAGAACACTGCAGGCGAATATACGGCTCTAGCGAATTGGTTTTTCGCACACGTATTCTCGATGGAGAGCTTCCTCAATGTGGGCGAGCTGTACGACCGCTACAACTTCTGGATTGTCTTCACTGCGGGTTTCACACCTCTACCCTATAAGATTTTCACTATCACAGGCGGATTGTTCCACATCAATTTTGCGATGTTCATCGTGGCATCGATAATCTCTCGTGGTCTGCGTTTTATGCTTATCGCAGCACTTATATGGAAGTTTGGAGCTCCAATTAAGACCTTTATTGATAAGTATTTCAATCTTCTGGCAATCGTATTTACTGTGTTGCTTATCGGTTCGTTTGTAATTGTAGGTAAATTCTTGTAACTATGCGCAGATTTGGACTTATAGGTCGCACATTAGGTCACTCATTCTCGGCACGCTATTTTGCTGACAAGTTTGCTCGAGAAGGTCTTGCCGAGCAGTGCCGTTACGATCTCTTTGAGTTGGATCAGGTCGATGATGTCAAGGATTTATTGCACAATACCGACTCTTTGGAGGGGTTCAATGTGACCATTCCATACAAGCAGCAGATCATCCCACTACTCGACTCACTCAGCCGTGAGGCCCGAGAGATTGGAGCGGTAAACTGCGTTAAGGTGGCTAAGGATGGAACGCTTACAGGATATAATACCGATATCGATGGCATTCGCATTTCGCTCGATGAATTGCTTGGTTCGGAGCATATCGAAGCGGCCCTTATTTTGGGTACGGGTGGAGCTTCCCAAGCGGTGCAGTATGTGCTCTTGGAACGAAATATACCCTTTCGACTGGTCTCTCGCGATGGGTCAAAAGGTGATCTTACATATGATGAACTAACACAAGAGGTGATTGACTCTCACAGATTAATTATCAATTCATCACCCGTGGGAATGTATCCCCACTGCGATGAGGCTCCTGCGTTGCCATATCATAAGTTAACTCCGAATCATTATCTTTTTGATTTGGTGTACAATCCCGAGCGCACACTCTTTGTGGAGCGCGGTCGGGCGCAGGGTGCACACACCCTTTCAGGCCTTGCAATGTTGTATGCACAGGCCGAGTCAGCGTGGAAAATATGGAACGAGTAACTCTACTCGGCCGAGTAGGCATCTAAAACCTCCAACGCACGAGATTTATCCTCAGATCTAACCACCAATTGTGCTGGCATTACCCCTGTCGGATAGAGTGCCGACATAATCTCGTTGCGAATCATAGCCCATATTCCGGCGCTATCCAAAATCGACTTATCCCATTCTGCTTCATTCACCGAGTCGTAGACTCTCACCACAATCAATTTCTCCTCGTTCATAGTTTTCGGCTTTTAGCGTTTGGAAACTTATGGCATCATAGCCACGCTTCTAAACAAAGTTAGTCATTTTGTTGATAACTTGCAATGACCAAACCATATTATTCGGTAATTTATAATTATATTTGTGTGGGTAATGTCGTCCTTGTGGCGGATTGATTTTAATCCATTGATAACCAGTATGAAGCGTGTTTTAATCGTTATATCAATAGTTATTTTGATAGCCTATATGGCTGTCAGCGCACTTATGCTCTCACGTCACGGCTACCTTGGTGGTGGCTACACGTTGCGTGAGCAGATAATGGAGCGTGCCGATAGCGCCATATTTGAGGCAATCGATCAGGGCGAATTCCCCGGTGCGGTGCTGTGTGTTGTACGCCGTGCGCTCGATGGCGAGTCGATGGGTCGCATACTTTATATGAAAGCTTATGGCAATCGTCAGGTTACTTCGGGTCGTGATGCGTCGGGTGAATGGATAGCCGATACCCTACCGATGACAACCGATGCCGTGTTTGATATGGCTTCGCTGACCAAAAGTGTAGGTACAACTTTAGCCTTTATGCGACTGGTGGAGAATGGTCAGGTGCGTCTTACCGATAACGTATCACGTTATATTCCCGAATTCAAACCGTGGGAGAGTAAACCCGTAAAGCGCAATGAGCCCGTAGAGCAAGAGCATATCACAATTAAACATCTGCTCACCCACACATCGGGTTTGCCTGCAAGTGTTAATGTACCCAGCTTCATTGAGCTATACTCCGATAAAGGCGACATAGAGCAGATGAACCTGCGAGATTCGTTGGTAAGGTATATTGCCACCGAGGCCACACGTCGTACCCGTCCCGATGAGAAGATGACTTATAGCTGCCTTAACTTTGTGACATTGCAAGCCATTATCGAGAACGTCACGGGCCAACGACTTGACCACTTCCTGCAGAGTGAAATTTACGGCCCGATGCAACTCTCAAACACTTGGTATAACGCCCTCGACGAAGAGCCTCCTTTCACTGCTGATACACCCATTGTACCCACCGAGGTGCAGTCCGATGGCACGATGTTGTATGGCCAGGTGCACGATCCTACTGCTCGTATTCTCAATCGTGGTGTGTCGGGCAATGCGGGATTGTTCTCCACGGCGAGTGACTTGGCTGCGCTGGCATCGATGTTAATGAATGGCGGTGTAATCAGAATCGACAAAGATGGTCTGCAGGGCCGTGTGGGAGCCGACGAGCGAGTACGCATTCTATCAGAGGCCGCTGTCGAAGCAATAATGACCATCCCATCGGAGTATAACGAGTTTGGTCGCACCTTAGGCTGGGATAGCGGATTTTTCGGCGACTTGGCCGCAAGGGAGCACAGCATAAACCATACGGGATACACAGGAACGTCGATATCTATCGACAACGAGCGTGGCATAGCCGTTATATTGCTTACATCCCGAGTACACCCTACCGACGATGGCTCGTTGGCTCGCACCCGAGCTATTGTGTCGAACATAGTGTTGTCGGCACTTGATAAATAGATTTTCCTTCTGTCAAAGATTGACAGAGAGCAAATATAACTTTACGGGCGATATGATAATTTGCCAACAAAGTTAAAACAAAGAAGATTATGCAAGATTTCGTACATCTACACGTACACTCACACTACTCTATTCTCGATGGTCAGGCAAGCGTGCAAAAACTTGTCGATAAGGCCATCAAGGATGGTATGCGTGGCATTGCCATTACCGACCACGGAAATATGTTCGGCATTAAGGAGTTCTGGAACTATGTTAAGAAGAAGAACGGAGCGCGTCGTGATAAGGTAAAGCAGACCTCGGCAGCCATTGCCGAGTTGCAGACTGTGATTGATGGCGGAGAGGCTACTGAGGAGCAGAAGACAGAACTGGCAACTCTTAAGGCCGAGTACGACTCACTGCCCAAAGAGGATTTCAAGGCTATTATCGGTTGCGAGGTGTATGTTGCGCGTCGAGGCTTGCAGTTCAAGGAGGGTAAGCAGGATCAGAGTGGATGGCATCTTATATTGTTGGCTAAGAACGAGCGGGGATATAAAAATCTTATCAAGATTGTCTCAAAAGCGTGGACAGAGGGATTCTATATGCGTCCGCGAACAGACCACGCTGAGTTGGAGAAATATCACGAAGGCCTGATTTGTTGCTCGGCTTGCTTGGGCGGTGAGATCCCCAAGAAGATTGCGGCTGGTGATCTTGCAGCTGCCGAGGAGGCCATAATGTGGCATAAGAACCTCTTTGGTGATGATTATTACCTCGAACTTCAGTTGCACAAAGCCACTGTTGAGCGTGCTAATCACGAATTCTACCCCCAGCAGAAGGAGGTAAACAAACATCTGATTGAATTATCTCAGAAGTTAGGTGTTAAACTTGTCTGCACCAATGATGTTCACTTTGTTGACGAGGCTCACGCCGAGGCGCACGACCGCCTTATATGTCTATCTACGAGCAAGGATTTGGACGATCCCAAGCGTATGCTCTACTCCAAGCAAGAGTGGATGAAGACACGAGCTGAGATGAATGCCATCTTCGAAGATGTACCCGAGGCGTTGGCCAATACAGTTGAGATTTGCAATAAGGTCGAGAGCTACTCTATCGACCACGCCCCTATTATGCCTACATTCGAGATTCCCGAGGAATTCGGAACCGAGGATGGCTATCGTGCAAAATATAACGAGCAGGACCTCTTCAACGAGTTTACGCAGGACGAGAATGGCAATGTGGTAATGTCGGAGAGCGATGCTAACAAGAAGATTGAGAAATTAGGCGGTTACGATAAGTTATATAGAATTAAACTTGAGGCCGATTATTTGGCCTACCTTACGCTGGAGCGCGCAAAGAAACGCTATGGCGACCCTCTGTCGGATGAGGTGGCTGAGCGATTGAAGTTTGAGTTGCACATTATGAAGACGATGGGATTTCCGGGTTACTTCCTCATTGTGCAGGATTTTATTTGCGCTGCTCGCGAGCAACTCGACGTATCGGTTGGTCCGGGTCGTGGATCGGCGGCAGGATCGGCCGTGGCATACTGCTTAGGTATTACACAGATTGATCCTATAAAGTATGACTTGCTGTTTGAGCGTTTCCTTAACCCCGATCGTATCTCGTTGCCCGATATTGATATCGACTTCGATGACGATGGCCGTGGTCGTGTACTTAATTGGGTTACGCAGAAGTATGGCAAGGAGAAGGTGGCACACATTATCACCTACGGTACTATGGCGACGAAGATGGCTTTGAAGGATGTTGCCCGCGTGCAGAAGTTGCCACTCAAGGAGTCTGACCGTCTGTGTAAATTGGTGCCCGACCGTATTCCCGATAAGAAGATTAACCTGGCAAATGCTATTGACTATGTGCCCGAATTAAAGGCTGCAGAGGAGTCTGATGACCCCATTATGAGCGACACAATCAAGTATGCTCGTATGTTGGAGGGTAATGTACGAGGCACGGGAGTACACGCTTGTGGTACTATCATTTGCCGTGATGACATTACAGATTGGGTGCCCGTAAGTACGGCCGATGACAAGGAGACGGGCGAGAAGATGCTGGTTACGCAGTATGAAGGCTCGGTGATTGAGGATACGGGACTGATCAAAATGGACTTCCTGGGACTCAAGACCCTCTCGATTATCAAGGATGCCGTCGCAAACGTGAAACATACGAGGGGAATTGAGATTGACATCGATACCATCGACATCGACGACCCCGTGACATACAACCTCTATTGTGAGGGAGGTACCGTTGGTACATTCCAGTTTGAGTCACCCGGTATGCAGAAGTATTTGCGCGAACTCAAGCCTTCGACATTTGAGGACCTCATCGCGATGAATGCACTCTATCGCCCCGGTCCGATGGACTACATCCCCGATTTTATCGACCGTAAGCACGGCCGCAAGCCGATCGTTTACGATATCGATATTATGGAGAAGTACCTCAAGGATACTTATGGTATTACCGTATATCAGGAGCAGGTGATGCTTCTCTCGCGTCTTTTGGGAGGCTTTACCCGAGGTGAGAGTGATACGCTTCGCAAAGCGATGGGTAAGAAGATTAAGTCGAAGCTAGATGAGCTCAAGCCAAAGTTCATCAAGGGTGGACAGGCTAATGGTCACAACCCTGAAGTGCTGGAGAAGATTTGGGCCGACTGGGAGAAGTTCGCTTCGTATGCCTTCAACAAGTCGCACGCAACCTGCTACTCGTGGGTGGCATACCAAACCGCATACCTCAAGGCTAACTATCCGTCGGAGTATATGGCGGCCGTATTGAGCCGAAACTTGGCTGATATAAAGACCATTACACAGTATATGACCGAGTGCAAGCGTATGAACATCAGTGTGCTTGGTCCCGACATCAACGAGTCGCAGCAGAACTTCTCGTCAAATGCATCGGGCGATATCCGCTTCGGTTTGGCGGCTATCAAGGGTGTTGGCGAGGCGGCCGTACGCTCGATTATCGATGAGAGAGAGAAGAATGGCCCCTACAAGAGTATATACGACTTTATGGAGCGTGTGAACTTCAACGTAGTTAATCGTAAGTGTATGGAGAATATCGCCTACTCGGGCGGCTTCGACTCTATCATCGACTTCCACCGCAGCAAGTTCTTCGCCGAAGATACACGCAGTGGTGCATCGCAGGTACAGTTCATAGAACTCCTAATGCGTTACGGCCAGCGTGTACAGCAAGAGCGTTTGAATGCTCAGCAGAGCCTGTTTGGTGGCGGTGGCACGGTTGATATACAACCTCCTACGGTGCCGGTAGCCGAGGAGTGGAATCAGTTGCAGGTGCTGGGCAAGGAGCGTGAAATGATTGGCCTCTATCTGTCGGCACATCCGCTCGATGACTATTCGGTAATCATCCGCCATATGTGCAAGACGCAGCTCTCGGATCTCAAGGAGCTTGAACCACTCAATGGCAAGGAGATTGCTCTGGCGGGTATAGTTACTACCGTGCAGGAGATGACCACCAAGACTGGACGACACTGGGGTAAGTTTACGATGGAGGATTATGGCGGCACACACGAGTTTGCGCTCTATGGCAAGGACTACGAACAGTTCCGTCCGATGATGTATCCTAACTACTTCCTCTTTATTCGAGGTAAGGTGCAGCCACGCCCCTATGGCGATAATCCCGAATTGGAGTTCAAGGTAATTTCGATGCAGCAGCTTGCCGAGGTGCGCGACTCTATTAAGGAGCTGCACATTAGCATCCCCATTGAAGATGTCACTCCCTTGTTTATAGAGGATATCTCACAGAATGTGCACAAGAACAAGGGCAAGACGCTGGTGCGTATGACAGTTACAGATCATTCTGTGGGTACGTCGCTCAATCTTTACTCGAAACGCTATCGTGTGGAGATTACACAGGCGCTGACCGACTGGCTTGACCAGAAAGAAATAAAGTATTCATTATCATAAACAATTAAAACATTTACAATTATGGCATTAGCAATTACAAACGAGAATTATGAGGCTTTGATGGCCGAGGGTAAGCCCGTTGTTATCGACTTCTGGGCAGAGTGGTGTGGTCCCTGCCGTATGGTAGGCCCAATCATCGACGAGTTGGCAGAGGAGTATGGTGACAAGATTACCATCGGCAAGTGCGACGTTGACTCTTGCGATGATATTGTAGCGCAGTACCGCGTGCGTAACATCCCCACAGTTGTATTTATCAAGGGTGGCGAGGTTGTCGACAAGGTTGTAGGTGCAACCAGCAAGGAGACCTTGAAGGCAAAGATGGATGCGCTGTTGTAAAAACTTTCGCCCATAATAAAGAAGCCGAGGCATTTGCCTCGGCTTCTTTATTATAATTTCATCAATCAAGCATTAGTTTTTCTTTACGAAAGTTAATTTCTCATAGTATTCTGTGTTTTCGGGTTCTCTCATGCGTGTGGTAGATGATGGGCGTGGTGTTGATATTGATTCAGAGGAAGTTCTTGACCATTCCCAAGTAAAACTTAATACCAACTTATCCTCAGATATACTTTCAATCGTGTAGGTTTCACCATCATAGTCTTCATCTGCCCAATCAATAGTAATCTTGTTCTGGTTCAGAGTCCAATTGATTTCCAAATCATCATATCCTTCCTCATAATTATAGCCAGTTCCATCTTTGTTAAATACCCAACCCCAGCTAGTGTTGGGCTCGCTCCACTCATCATCGATTACGCCATCAACTTTGTACCAACCTTCTGAGTGAACACATTCCCATTTGCCAATAATGGCATCGGCCGGATTGTTGGGCCCATCATCACCCTTTGAACAAGCAGTACATACTGCCACAATAGCAAACATTGCTACAAGCAAATTAAACGTTTTCTTCATAGTAGTAAGTTTTTCGTAGTCATAGCAACGCCTAAATATGACTGAAGTAGAAAAAAAGAAAGCGTGGCGCTGAAAAGCATATTTTAGATTTGACGGTCGTAGGATACCTCAGAGAATTAAATATGCGACAGCCCACGCCGAAATCCATAGTGGATACGACGCGGTAAAATGTCTGCCTATTCTTTTCTCTTGCGAATTTCCTACGTTCTCAAATCAAGAATAAACTTACACTTTCCGTGTTTGTTAATATGTTACAACAAATTTAGCAAATCATTTTTGAGTATGCAAGAGTTTGGGGAATAAAAAAGGGAGTCAGCTGGTGGCCAACTCCCCTACTATTGATAATTAATTCTACTTCTCAATGAGCGAAATACTTCGCTGGATAAAGTCTGTGAGGTTTTTACCCTTAAGCATTCCGTTAGACAAGAGCGCAAGGTCGATAATCTGGCGCACCAACTTATTGTCGCGACCAATAGCCTTCAGGCGCTCGTTGCGCTCGTCACGCAGCGTAATGACTTTCTTCGAAAGCTCCTCGGCCATCTCCTTCTCCTCGGGAGTGAGATCCTCGTGCTTCTTACCCTTCACTGTCTCGTCGAAACGACGTTCCTCGGCTACAGCTGCATCAATCTTCTTGGTGATTGTCTTGAGCTTGTCGCCATACTCGCTCTCAACCTTACCAAGGATATCAATCACGATGGGATGGTTGCCATTCACGGCGATGGTAAAGTTGTCGGGCATCTGGCCGTAGAACTGGCTCATGCCGCCACCGCCTACCTTGGCCATATCCTTCATACGACGCATAAACTCGTTCTGCGTGATCACTACTGGCGCATCCTCGGCCGCCATAGGCTCAAACGAGATGGTGTAAGTAATTTTCTCATCCTGCGGCATCTGGCTCTCAAACACGGGGCGCATCAGATCCTGCTGAGCCTCGGTGAGCGACATCGACATCTGATCCTTCTTCTGTATGAGCTTCTCCACAACGTCGCTATCTACGCGTACGAAACGTACGTTCTGATTCTTCGATTCATAGTAGTTAATGTAGTGGCTATCAAGCGGACCATTCATCTCTAATACA
The DNA here is from genome assembly GCA_045630065.1 of Alistipes sp. Lineage (GTDB taxonomy): Bacteria > Bacteroidota > Bacteroidia > Bacteroidales > Rikenellaceae > Alistipes. The sequence continues at coordinate 18,652 of JAZQSN010000049.1, read as the reverse complement.
TCGTAACCCTTTGCCTTGGCACCCTCGACGAATGAGTGCTTATCCAAAACATCATCCACATAGAGCAGAATGATATTGTCGTTCTTGTCGGTCTGATTCTCCTTGATAATCTCCAAATACTCCTTTGCAGTGAAGTATTTACCTTCGGTAGATTTCAAGAGCATAAAATCCTCGGCCTTCTCGGCGAACTTCTCGTCGGTGAGCATACCGTACTGGATGAATACCTTCAAATCGTCCCACTTCTGCTCGTAGTCGGGGCGCATTGTGGTGAAGAGTTCCTTCAAGCGGTCGGCCACCTTACGGGTGATGTAACCAGAAATCTTCTTCACGTTAGAGTCGCTCTGCAAATAGCTACGTGATACGTTCAAAGGGATATCGGGTGAGTCAATCACACCGTGCAACAGAGTGAGGTACTCGGGTACGATACCCTCGACCTGATCAGTAACGAATACCTGATTGCAGTAGAGCTGAATTTTGTTCTTCTGAAGCTCAATGTTATTGTTAATCTTGGGGAAGTAGAGAATACCTGTGAGGTTGAACGGATAGTCGATGTTCATATGGATGTTGAACAGGGGCTCGTCGCTCATGGGGTACAACTCGCTGTAGAAAGCCTTGTACTGCTCCTCGGTAATCTCGGTGGGCTTGCGGGTCCAGAGGGGCTCAACGTTGTTGATGATGTTGTCCTTGTCGGTATCGACATACTTACCGTCCTTCCACTCCTTAACCTTGCCAAATGCGATGGCCACGGGCAGGAAGTGGCAATACTTCTTCAAGAGCTCCTCCACCTTCTGTGACTCGCCATACTCCTTGCAGTCCTCCGAGAGGTGCAATACGATCTCAGTTCCACGCTCGCGTTTCTCAGCAAGTTCCTCCATCTGGTACTCAGGTGAGCCATCGCACGACCAATGCACCGAGGGCGCATCCTCCTTGTACGACTGGGTGAAAATCTCAACCTGATCGGCCACCATAAATGAAGAGTAGAATCCTAAGCCGAAGTGACCAATAATAGCCTGATCCTTATACTTGGCGAGGAACTCCTCTGCGCCCGAGAATGCAATCTGATTGATGTAGCGGTCGATTTCGTCGGCAGTCATACCGATACCGCGGTCGCGAATTGTGAGTGTGTTCTTCTCGGCGTCGACGCTGATGTGGATAGTAAGGTCGCCCAACTCACCCTGAAACTCATTCTTCGATGAAAGGGTCTTCAACTTCTGCGTTGCATCTACGGCGTTTGACACCAACTCACGCAAAAAGATTTCGTGGTCTGAATAGAGGAATTTTTTAATGACGGGAAATATGTTCTCCGTCGTTACTCCGATTTTTCCGTTTCTCATTTTTATATAGTTTTTGTATTATTTCTGTTTCCAGAGTAATACTCAAACTATGTGCCATCCCATACTTTGCGACATTTTGGCAGACGATTGGCAGACACCACACCCTTTTGTCACTCGGTAGCAGGTCGACGCAACAGATGAAGTGTCATAAACAGGCCCTGTGCAGCGTAGTAGGTAACCATCACCAGAGTATTGCCATTGGGGATAGTAGCAATGTATTTCCCGAAGACAATAAACGAATCCGATAGGATAAAAAGCAAGGCTGCCGCTACATACCAGCCATATTGCTGTCGTCGCTGGAAGATGGAAGTAGCCCCCATAATGTATATTATAAGGCCATATATAGCAACTGCTAGGAACTCGATCTGCTCGGTAATATGCGAGAGCACGAAACCCAAATAGAGCATTGTAAATACAGCTAAGACGGTGGCTCCTATCATACGAGGACGCTCGGCCACACGATGTGGTGCAAAGTCGCAGATAAAGCATATGTGGGCAACGGCAAAGAAGCCGACCTGCATAATAAAATTACCCGTCGAGCCAGCATAGTCGCCTGCGGCAGAGAACAACAAGGCCAGAGGAATTGCATTGCCTCCCTTGCGACAATTGGTAGCCGCCATAACGGCAGCAAAGAGCGTAGGCACAGCCACAAACCATCCACGAATGAAGAAGAAGGCTACGGCAAGGGCCAAATAGGCTACAGCAGCCGAAGTGGCGTATGTAGTTAACTTAGATTTCATTGTTTTGCTGTTTAGCTATGTAATCCTCGATAGCATGCACAAACCATTCGGGAGCACGGCACGGACGACGTGTCGAGGAGTGCATAAATCCGAGTGTCACGCTGCCTGTATTTATTAGTTTGCCAGTCTCGTTATACACCTCCGAATCGATTATAAGTCGTGCGGCGGGCATCTCCTGCATTGACACCTTAATGGTGAGCATTTCATCATAAAAGGCAGGATAAAGGAAGCGTGAATGCACCTCAATGATGGGCGACATTACGCCACGACGCTCTATCTCTGCATAGGTGAGTCCCATCTCGCGCAACCACTCGGTACGGGCAGTCTCATAGAGAACAACATAATTCGAATGGTGCATAATGCCCATCTGGTCGGTATCCTTATAGCGAACGCGTGTCTGCGTTGAAAATGTGATCAAAGCCATATAAATAAACTAATTAATCTACTTAAACTCCAGCATTACTTTACCCCTAATGATAGGCTCAACCCTAAGTGTGCGATCATAACCGATTGTCACACGAACGCTCTGGCTCTCAACCTGAGCGTCGTACTCTCCCACTGCTGGTAGAAGTTTATGTTCGTCAAGGCCGATTGCGTAGCCCTTCTCGTCGAACTCGCAAACCATAATATAGGGATTCGACAGCAGCATAGCAGCCTTGCCCATCAGGCCCTGTGAAAGTAGTTGGCGTACGATTGTGGAACTTACCTTACTACCTACAACATGTTGTTGTTCAACCATCTGCACCTCAAAACCAACATTGCGCTCAAGGAAGTCGTAATCTCCCTCCTTCTTGTGTCCAAAGCGGTGATTATAGCCTACGACCAACGTATGTAGTCCCAATGGTGCAATATGACGCTCGATAAACTCCTCGGGCGAAGTCTGGCTAAAATCTGCTGTAAAGGGGATTACAATGACGTTGTTGATACCTATCTGCTCAAGCAGCAACATTTTTTCGTCCAATGTGGTCAGCAACGACATCCTATCGCCTGTGCCCAGCACATAGCGCGGATGTGGGTCAAACGTGAGCACAATACTCTCGCCGCCTATGTGCGAGGCTATATCCATCACACGGCGTAGTAACTCACGATGACCACTATGCACTCCGTCGAACGAGCCCATTGTAGCCACTGCATTATGGAATATTGGCAGATTATCTAACCCCTTAAATACTTTCATATCGATTACCACCACAGCGGTGGTCTAGTCTTGGCGGCACGCGTGCCAGCACTATTGAACGGTTATGGTATAGTTGCTGTTGTAATTAACACGCATCCACTCCTGATTTACATATCTGCCACCCTCACCCTGTTGTGCAAACTTATAGACCGTTTGCAATGGGGTGTAACGCTTGTCAAGCATCTTGTAGTCGATATCACCACGCATTCCTCCACCAAAGAGTATTGCCGAGTCATAACCTCGATAAGCATATAGCGATGGTGCCGTGCCATAGGCCTCAATATAACGACTATCGAACTCTCTGACAGCCACTGCGTCACGCTTGGCGTGATAAGTAGATATCATAACCACGTTATTGTTGAAGAACGTGGTCTGGTCGATATTGGAGTAGCGACCCCATCGTGAAGAACCCAATACGGTGTACTCGGCACAAGGGATGCTACGCTCAGTAACAGCAACTTTCGACGATGATATAGTTCCCAAAATTCTATCCACATCGACCTCCTTGTTCGCCAGCACCACAAACAAGCGAGGCTTCTCGCTCATAAGGATGGTGTCCATACCCTCCACCTCGGGAGTCTCGGGCGTACGAGGACGGAATACCGACTTCTGTTCGTCGAACGAATAGGTGTACGAGAAGTAAGGACGGCCGTGCAAAAGAGTTTTGGCCTCGGCTTCAAACTCCTTGTCGTAAGAGTCGGCATAAATCATATAGACCTCGCGCTGGCCATCAACCAAATCAGCCACCTTGTCGTACTTGTGTTCAACATCGGGCGAAAGCTGATACAAAGCAGGACTCTGCACCGCAGTAATATTAGCCAATGGCGATACTACAGGCACCGAGTTTTTCTCGGCATAGCGCAGCACGGGCTCAAGCTCATCCTCATAGACAGGGCCTACGATAAGATTTGTGCCCTCAAACATCGTGCTACCGACAATCTGCTCAACCTTCTGCTGGTCGTGTCCGGTGTTATATACCATAAGTTTGGTCTCACCACGGTTTGTATTCTTCAAAGTCTCCAAACCCAGCAGGAAGCCCTGATAGAACTCCACATAGCTTGCATTGGGACGATTTTCGATGTTCATAGGCAGCATTAGTGCCACGTTGAGCGACTCAGACGAAGGAATAGCGCTGAAATGCACTTCGGCAGAGGATGCGCCCAACTCATCTTGTGCTACAACATCAGCTTCGTCGGTTTTCTGGCGTGGAACGCGAATCACGGCACCAGCCTTAAGACCTGCACTGACATCATTCAAACGGGCAAATTCAGCCTCAGTGATACCATAGCGACGCGAAAGCGAGTAGATTGTTTCGCCCACTTGCACAACGTGGTTGTCGTAACCATCGTCATCGGTAGCACGATTAAGATTTTCAATATACTCGGCCATCTCGGTCTGCACCTCCTGCTCCGATGAAGAGCCCATCTCGGCACGGCGTACCCACAAAGACTCGCCTACTGACAAGGCCTGCGGATTAACCGAAGGGTTATCCTCTCGTAGCGTGGCGACAGATATGTTGTAGTCGCGTGCAATGGCGTAGAGTGTCTGTCCGGCCTTAACCTTGTGTATAACAAAATCCTTCTTACGACGCTTCTCCGTGCGGGCACTTTGATTTGCCGACTCAGGCACAGGAATCTTCACTGTCTGGTCGATTTTCAAACCATTGCCCACCGCAGCATTGTGCTGGCGAATGATATCCTCACTCACCTCGTAGGTCTTGGCTATCGAGTAGAGTGTGTCACCAGCCTTTACGGTGTGAACATAGAACTTCTGACCATTGATAAAGACTATGATGGCCGTCTTCTCAACAGGCTGTAGCTCTGAAGCAAGAGTCGGAAGGTTCAAGCACAATAGGGCTGTGTATAACAATATCCTAAAAAATCTCATAACTCAGAATACGCTCTATGGCGTAGTTTATTGGTTCTTCTGGCGAATGTATATCTCGGTAATCACCTTCTTGGTGTAGAGCGGGAAATCGCCATTAATCATCCACGAGTAGTAACTCGGGTCTTCACGGAATACATCCTCTACCTTGCGGCCTTTATGCTTTCCGAAGTTGAATATCTCCTCGCCCTTGTCATTATAACCTATGCGACCGGCAAAGTCGGCTGTATGTCCGCGCTCCGAGAACTCGGCAAGCGCCGCAATGTCATTTTGCAAGTCGGGATAACGATCCAACTGAGCCTTCAGCACCTCGTATGTAGCACGGGTGTCGGCTTCAGCCGAGTGCGCCTCATTGAGATCCTTGTCGCAATAGAACTTGTATGCCGCAACCAATGTGCGCTGCTCCATCTTGTGGAAGATGGTTTGCACATCGACAAACTGGCGATTTCGGAAATCGACATCCACGCCTGCACGCATAAACTCCTCGACAAGCATCGGCAAATCGAAACGGTTAGAGTTAAAACCTCCAAAGTCACAACCTTCGATGAACTGCGCCATCGACTTGGCTATCTGTGCAAATGTTGGCTCATCCTTGACCATCTCGTCGGTGATGCCGTGAATGGCTGTTGCCTGCTCAGGAATGTGCATCTGCGGGTTGATGCGACGTGTGCGGACAATCTCCTCTCCATCGGGCATAATCTTAATCATCGAAATCTCGACAATGCGGTCGTTAGCCGTATCGACACCCGTAGTTTCGAGGTCGAAGAAGATTATAGGACGCTTGAGATTAAGCTTCATAATCCTTAAGCGTTAATCATCATTGGCATAAGCAACATCAAAGTCTGCATCAAGGGCTGGTCGTCGCTCACGGGCTTGAACACACCTGCACGGGTTGAGTCAGCCAACTCCACCACTACGGTAGGAGTGTCGATATTTGAGAGAATCTCAACCAAGAACGTTGACTTGAAGCCAATGGTTACAGGCTGGCCGTCGTAGCTGCACGAGATAGTCTCGTTAGCCGAAACTGAGAAGTCGATATCCTGAGCCGTAAGGTTTACCTTGTTGTTGGCAATATCCATACGAATGAGGTTAGTCGAGGGGTTCGAACATACCGCCACGCGCTTGATACCATTCACGAACTCCACGCGATCGACAATCACCTTATTGGGGTTAGAGGCGGGAATTACAGCGTTGTAGTTAGGATAATTACCCTCGATAAGACGGCAAACAAGCTTGAAGTTCTCCAACTCGAATGTGACGTTCTTTGCGTCGAATGACACCTGTACGGGAGCCTCTTCCTTAGCCAACAGCGCGCGCAAAAGCGTTGCGGGCTTCTTAGGCAAGATGAACGACGATGTGATATCGCTTTGGTGCTCAACCTGTGTCTTAACGAGCTTGTGGGCGTCGGTAGCTACAAACGTGAGTGACTCTGGCGAGAAATCGAAATAAACACCATTCATCACAGGACGCAACTCATCATCAGCCGTAGCAAAGATGGTCTTATTGATACCTCCCACCAACATGTCTACATCCAAAGTGAGGCTCTTGCGCTCGGCAGCCAAAGTCTGTACAGCGGGATAACTTACTGCACTAGCACCAGGGATTGAGAGGTGACCACTAGCCCAAGTGATTTTAATCTCCCACGTAGTATCTACAACCTCGATCGAAAGAGGCATCTCGGGAAACTCCTTCAATGTGTCGAGCATCAATTTTGCAGGTGCAGCAATCAAACCCTCACGCTCGATATTGTCAACAACGATTGAGCCAATCAGAGTAGTCTCCAAATCCGATGTTGTAACGGTGAGCTTACCCTCCTTCAACTCCATAAGGAAGTACTCCAAGATGGGCAATGAACTCTTATTACTGATAACTTTACCTGTTGTCGCGAGAAGCGACTGTAATGCTGAACTTGATACTGTAAATTTCATTTCGTTTAGTATTTTTATTTTATTATTTTTTTCAATTAAAATTCCTAATCCAATTCTGCCAAACGATCGAGAGCCACTCGAATCATACGCTCGACAAAGGGCTGATAGTCGGTTTGAGCCTGTTTGACTGCTCGCTGTGCGATGATGGTGCAAATCGTGGCGGCACGATGTCCCATCAATGCTGCAAGGCCAGCCAGAGCCGAGCCCTCCATCTCGTAGTTTGTTATGCGGCGACCATCATAACGCCACGCCTCCATCTTCTCATTAAGCGAGGGGTCGGCTGGAGCCAAGCGCACATAACGACCCTGAGGTGCGTAGAATCCAGGAGCGGCAATGGTAATACCTTCCGTGGTGCAATCTTTAAACAGTTGCAACAACTCCTTGTCGGCATCTACAAAATAGGGGGTAGGCAACTTTTCACCCCACTGCATAGCCTTCACGAAGTCATACTCCATATCCAGGTTGCACACCTCGTCACGACCTGCATAGTATCCCAATAACGAGTCGAAGCCAAGCGATGTGCGAGCAAATACCATCTCACCCACCTCGATGTCGGGCTGCAATGCACCCGACGTACCCAAACGCACAAGAGTAAGACGTCGCAACTTCTCCTTTACGGTGCGTGTTGCGAAGTCCACATTTGCCAGGGCATCCAACTCAGTGAGGCAGATGTCTATATTTCCGATTCCGATACCAGTCGAAAGCACACTCATACGTTTGCCACGATAGCGGCCTGTAATGGTGTGAAACTCCCTATTCTCAGCCTCGCACTCCACCTTGTCGAAGTGCTGAGCAACACGCCCTACACGAGCTCTGTCGCCAACCAAAATAATAATGTCGGCTAATTCTTCGGGGCGCAAGTGGAGGTGAAAAATGGTGCCATCACCATTGATAATCAACTCCGAAGGCGGGATAATTCTATCTGTCATTCGACTTTTTTCGGTGTTTGACTTTTTTATATGGCATAAAAGTAATATATTTACATCGAATTACAAAATAATTCCCCTTATTTTTAATAAGAAGTATATTGAAAAAATAATAACTGAAATGACACTGATTAAATCTATTTCTGGCATTCGCGGAACCATTGGAGGCGCACAGGGCGACAACCTGACACCTATCGATATCGTTAAGTTCACTACAGCCTATGTTCGCTTCATTGGCGAGAAGATCGAGGGACGCCGCCTGCGTATTGTAGTTGGTCGTGACGCACGTATCTCGGGTGAGATGGTGAACGACATTATCGAGGGTACATTGCTCGGTTGTGGTGCCGACGTCATCAACGTTGGACTCTGCACTACCCCTGGTACCGAGATGGCCGTTATCACACATAAGGCCGATGGCGGTATTATCATCACCGCTTCGCACAATCCCAAGCAGTGGAATGCTCTCAAACTACTGAACGAGAAGGGTGAGTTCTTGAACGATGCTGAGGGCAAGCGAGTACTTGCATTGGCCGAGGATGAGAGTTTCTCATTCCCGACTGTAGATGGCATTGGCAAAGTTATTCTTCGTGAGGATTTTAACCCTACTCACATAAAGCAGGTTTTAGACCTCGAGATGGTCGACGTAGAGGCCATAAAGGCTCGTAAATTTAAGGTCGTAGTAGATGCCGTAAACTCTATCGGAGGAGTGGTAATTCCCAATCTTTTGAAGGAGTTGGGTTGCGAGGTTGTGGAGCTCTTCTGCACTCCCGATGGCGAGTTTGCACACAATCCCGAACCTTTAGCCGAGAACCTCACCGAGATTTCTCGAGTAGTTGTCGAGCAGAACGCCGATCTTGGCGTAGTAGTTGACCCTGATGTAGACCGCTTGGCGTTGGTTAATGAGGATGGTACAATGTTTGGCGAGGAGTATACATTGGTTGCTGTAGCCGACTATATCCTATCGCACACCGTAGGCAATACAGTCTCAAACTTGAGTTCATCACGCGCCTTGAGCGATGTGACCGTAGCACACGGCGGAGAGTACACCGCAGCGGCTGTTGGTGAGGTGAATGTGACAACGAAGATGAAAGAGGTAGGTGCCGTTATCGGTGGCGAGGGCAATGGCGGAGTTATATACCCTGCTCTGCATTATGGACGCGACGCGTTGGTGGGTGTAGCTTTGTTCTTGAGCCTATTGGTTAAGAAGGGTTGTACTATGACAGAGTTGCGTGCGACATACCCCGCATACTATGCTTCGAAGAATAAAATTCAGCTTACGCCCGAGATTGATGTAGATAAAGTATTGCAAGAGATGAAGGAGCGTTACTCAGCTGAGCGTGTGAATGATATAGATGGTGTTAAAATTGACTTTGCCGAGAATTGGATACACCTTCGCAAATCGAATACCGAGCCCATTGTTCGTGTATATACCGAGGCAAAATCGCAGAGCGAGGCCGATGCTTTGGCCGAGCGTTTTATGGGTGAGATTGCCGAGATCTGCGGTTTATAATCTATCTAATGCAAAAACCTAATAACCTTATTACAATAGAATATATGGAAAAAGTACAAAGTTATATCGACGCCAACAAAGAGCGTTTCTTGGAGGAGCTGTTCGACCTTTTGCGTATACCCTCAATCAGTGCCCAGACGGAGCATAAGCCCGATATGGTACGTTGTGCTGAGTGGCTGGCTGCATCACTCGTTAAGGCTGGTGCTGACCGCGCCGAGGTAATGCCCACAGATGGCAACCCAGTGGTATATGCCGAGAAGATTATCTCTCCTGAGGCCAAGACTGTTCTGGTGTATGGTCACTACGACGTTATGCCCGTAGATCCCCGCTCAGAGTGGCGTACCGATCCCTTCGAACCTGTAATTAAAGATGGTCGCATCTGGGCTCGTGGTGCCGACGATGACAAGGGGCAGCTCTTTATGCACGCCAAAGCATTCGAGGCTATGTGCGAGACAGACTCTTTGCCCTGCAACGTGAAGTTTATGCTCGAGGGTGAGGAGGAGATTGGCTCTCCCAGCCTTTATAAGTTCTGTGAGGAGTACAAGGAGATGCTCAAGGCTGATATTATTCTTGTGTCTGACACATCGATGATCTCTATGCAGACACCCTCAATCACTTGTGGTTTGCGAGGTTTGACATATATGGAGGTAGAGGTCGTAGGCCCCAACAAGGATCTTCATTCAGGTCTCTTCGGCGGTGCCGTGGCTAACCCCGCCAATGTACTTACCAAGTTAGTCGCATCGCTTGTCGATGAACGTGGACGAGTAACAATTCCCGGCTTCTATGATGATGTTCGCGACCTTACTCCCGCCGAGCGCGAGGCCTTTAACGAGGCTCCGTTCAATCTTGAGAATTACAAGAAGGCACTCGACATCGACGACATTGCAGGCGAGGCTGGCTACACCACTATTGAGCGTACCGGCGTACGTCCCTCATTGGACGTTAATGGTATTTGGGGTGGCTACATCGAGGAGGGAACAAAGACCGTTATCCCCTCACGTGCGTCGGCAAAGATTTCTATGCGCCTTGTACCCAATCAGGATTTCGAGAAGATTGGCGAACTCTTTGAGAAGCACTTCCGCGCCATTGCACCCAAGTCAGTGAAGGTAAATGTGAAATTCTTGCACGGTGGTGCACCCTACGTTTCGCCCACAGATATGGCTGCATATAAGGCTGCCGAGCAGGCTATCGTAGACACCTTTGGCAAGAAGCCTCTGCCCTTCTACTCGGGCGGTTCTATTCCTATCATCAGCGGATTTGAACGCATCCTGGGTATCAAGTCATTACTCATTGGCTTTGGTCTTTCTGAGGATGCCATCCACTCTCCCAATGAGAGTTACGGCCTCGAACAGTTTGACAAGGGTGTACACACTATTCCTTTGTTCTACAAGTACTTTGCAGCAGCTGAGTAAAGCATTGCATAACGCTTAATCAAAACGACACGAACCTTACACATTAGATTCGTGTCGTTTTATTTTTACATCCCAACCCTACTCTTTTTCCTGCCAATTCCGATACATCGTGCGGGCCGAGAACCAACATACTACGCCACTAATTAAATGCATCGCACGAATCAAAAGATTGGAATCAACCTCGAATAGCGACGGCACAAGCAAGCAGAAAACAGCACCCGATGCAATAAATAATGCGAGAAATAGCAGGCGAAATAAAAGAGTTTTGTTCATTATAAGGGTTATTAAAAAAGTCTATCCGACCTCAGGCCAGATAGACTCTATTTGCAATACTAAATATCGATATTACTTAGCCAGAGCATCCTCCCATACGCCAAGCATACGCTGCAACTGCTGAGAAAGCTCGGTGTTGTCCAAGATACCGTTAATACGCTCTGCACCTGTACCGTAGAGGTAGATGGGGAGCATAACGCCTGTATGGCCTGTTGTGCTGAAGCCGTAGCTGATACCGCTCTCGGGAAGCGTGAAATCGGTCTTGTTGCTGGGGATAGTCAAACCACCAGTCTCGTGGTCACCAGTAACAACTACAAGTGTGCCGGGGTGAGCATCAGCATAGTCCATTGCTACACCTACAGCCTTTGCAAAGTCGCGTGTCTCAGCCAAAACACCCTCGATGTTGTTGCCGTGGCCCTCACCGTCGATCTGTGAACCCTCGACCATCAAAACAAAGCCCTTCTTGCCATCCTTCTCAACGTTGTTGGTAAGAATCTCCAAAGCTTTTGCTGTTGCGTTGGGCAGATAGTCGCCACGACCATTACGCATCAAGGGAATGTTAGTCTCTGCGAAAAGACCTACAACCTTACCCTCAGATACAGAGGTCATCTCTGACTGATCCTTCAAAATGGTGAAACCCTTTGCCTTGAAAGCTTCGTCGAAAGTCGTGTTATTCTTTGCAAAGTAGTCGTTGAAGAAGCGTGTACCACCACCAAAGAGTACATCCACGCTGCTATTCATAAAATCCTCTACGATACCGTCGTTGTCGTTACGACTCTCGCGGTGAGCGTAGAATGCACCGGGTGTAGCGTGGTTAACGTAGCAGGTAACTACAATACCTGACTCATAACCTATAGCATCAGCCTTAGCCATAATAGACTCTACTCGAGTGCCATCAGCAGTAAGGCCAAGTGTACCATTGTTGGTCTTGTAACCAGTAGCAAGAGCAGTACCCGATGCAGCAGAGTCAGTCACACGGTTATTAGCCGAATAGTTGGTTTGCAATGCAATGTTGTGAGCACGGTCATACTCAGTGGGGGCATACTTATTCTCAATCTTTACCAATGTAGCCTGCGCCAAACCCATACCATCACCAATCATATAGATGATGTTCTTAACCTCTTGCTCTTTTTCACAGCAACCACTCAAGCTAGCTGCTACGAGCGGAAGCATAAGGATCAAAAATAACTTTCTCATAGTGTATTGTAATCTAGTTCTTCTAATGTTAAGAGTTAGTTTTTCATTATTTCGCGCAACAAAGTTATATTTTTTTTATAATTTTACGTCAAATATTTTGTGTAAAATACGCTATGGATGTAAAAATTGCTGAGGATTGGAAGGCTATCTTGCAAGATGAGTTCGACAAGCCCTATTTTGAAACGCTAACACATTTTGTAAAGGATGAATATGCCTCACGACAGATTTTCCCGGCAGGGCGCAACATTTTCCGTGCGTTTGACAAATGCCCTCTCTCGTCACTCAAGGTGGTCATCATAGGTCAAGACCCCTATCACGGCGAGGGTCAGGCCAATGGGTTATGCTTCTCTGTCAACGATGGAGTACGTTTCCCACCTTCATTGCAGAACATCTTCAAGGAGATTGAGCAGGATTTGGGCACTCCCATCCCCCAGAGTGGCAATCTCGACCGTTGGGCTGAGCAGGGCGTTTTGTTGCTCAACTCCGTTCTTACGGTACGTGTTCACGAGGCTGCATCGCACGCCGGCCGTGGCTGGGAACAGTTTACCGATGCTGTGGTAAGGAAGATAGCCGAGCAAAAGCAGGGCGTCGTATATATGCTTTGGGGCAGTTATGCCCAACGCAAGGGCCAGATTGCCGACCCTGCTAAAAACCTAATATTGAAGAGCGTACACCCATCTCCCCTATCTGTGTATCGTGGATTTTTCGGGTGTCGTCATTTCTCACAAGCAAACACATATCTGCAAAGCATCGGTAAGGAGCCGATTGAGTGGTAAAAATGAATATAAGAGAGATTTTCAGCGAGGCCGACGTACGTCGTCTGACCAAAGTTGCACGCGAAGTGTGGCGTGAGGCCAATGTGGCCTTTTGCACTCCCGAACAGGTGGAGTATATGATTGAGAAATACCAGAGTTTCGAGGCTATAAGTGGGCAATTGATGCAGGGCTACCGCTATTTCCTGTTCGAGGAGGGTGAAGAAATTCTTGGTTACTTCGGTGTTCAGCCACAGGGTGAGAGATTGTTCCTTAGCAAGTTCTATATCCTAAAGCATAATCGTGGTCGCAAGCTCTTTTCACTGGGTTTGCAGCGTATGATAGAGTTATGCAACGAAGGCTCGATGAACTCAATATACCTCACCGTAAATCGCAATAATACTCACGCTTACGAGGTTTATATCGCCAAAGGCTTTAAGGTTATATGCGAGGAGTGTACCGATATTGGTTTTGGCTTTGTGATGGACGACTACATTATGGAATACGAGGTAAAATAAAAAGTAAATAATCACAAAAAAAGAGGCTATCCCATTCGGGTAGCCTCTTATATTTTGCACTAGAAAAAGATTAGTGACGTTCCTTGAGCAAATCACGAATCTCGGTAAGCAACTTCTCCTCAGCAGAGGGCTCGGGCTCGGGTGCAGGTGCGGGTGCAGGTGCTGGAGCCTCTTCGCGTTTCTTAATGAGTTGGTTCATAATCTTCACCATCATAAATACGCAGAATGCCAAGATAGTAAAGTCAACAACCTGCTGAATAAATGCGCCATAGTTCCAAGTTACGGCAGGAGTAACCTCAGTACCAGCCTCTATTACGGCCTGTTTCAAGGTAAGTTTAAGGTCGGTGAAATCTACACCACCAACAAGCAAACCAATGGGAGGCATAATAACGTCGTTAACCAACGATGTCACAATCTTGCCGAATGCGCCACCGATGATAACACCGACAGCCATATCCATCACATTACCCTTAAGCGCAAAGGCTTTAAATTCTTGCAAAAATCCCATAATCTATTTGTATTAAGTTAATAAAATTACAACAACATCTTACGCAATTCGCGACAACTACCCTCGTAGTCCATCCTATCGAAATGCACCGTATTGATGCCCTTCAGGGCTGCTGCCTCAACATTCTCCTTGCGATCGTCAATAAAAAGTGTTTGAGCGGGGTCAAGGTCGAAACGCTGCAACAGCAAATCGAAAATCTCGGGCTGGGGCTTAACCATACCCTCCTCGCACGATACTATCTCGCCATCGAAGTGGCGGTAGACAGGCTGCTGACGCAGGTAGTCTATAAACTCGCGAGACATATTGGATAGAACATATAGCTTATATCCCGCAGCCTTCAGGTCGGCTATCAACGCGCCCGTGGGAGCAATGGTCTCCTGCTTCGATATAGCCTCACGAATCATCGAAGCGGCATACTCCACCTCCACACCACGATATGCAGCCAAAGCCGAAGCCACATCGTCAAATGACGATACGCCCAGATCATAATCGGTCCAGAACTGCGGCATTGGTGTGAGCGACACATATGAGAAAAACTGTTTAAAGTGCTCACTGTTCTTGGTGGGATCCTGCGCAAAGACCACACGTCCTAAATCAAACACTATATTTTTCATACACGCAAATATAAGAATTTGAGACTAAACGTGCAAAATATAGAACTATTAATTCTGTAATTGTGGAACATAAAGATTAGTGCAATAAAAAGAAAGGGAAAAGTAGTCGTGTAAATAATAATTTTGAGTATCTTTGCGTTCGTTAAAAAAGACGATTTAAACTTAAATTTTACAATATGAGAAAACTATTTTACATTGCAATGGCTCTTTTCGCAGCCGTTTCTATTAACACCTCGTGTGGTGTAAATGGTGATGACACTGAGGTATTCACCACAATCGCTACAGTTGTCGAGGGTACATCATCAATCCCCTACTATTTGGTATTCGACGATGGTAAGGAGGCTTACGTTACGAATCCTGGCAAATGGTCTCCCTCATTCAGCGAGACACAGAAGGAGTTGCGTTATATCGTAGCATACGAGATCATCAACGAGAATTCTACGATTTTTGATATGGAGGTAGAGTTGGTTCAGGTTAACCCCATCGGCACACAGAAGGAGGGCTTGCGTTTTGTTACAGCAACCGATTTCACTGGTGATACTGGTTTGCAGAAATACACTGCTGGAGCTACAGTAGATGTATGCTTCCTCTCTCCCGCTCGTGATTACATCACATTGATGATTCTTTTCAATGGCTCTTACACTATGAGCTCTCCTAAGATGAGCCTTGTTGTAAATACCGATAGAGAAAATAGTCCCTACAAGGATCTATATACAGCAGATGATGGTTACCTCTACCTTGAGCTTTATCACGACAACTCTGCATATGCCGGCTCACAGATTTTGACAACATATTGGTCTTGCAAGATGCCCGATGTTGATTTAATTAAGTCTCAGTACAATGGCTTGAAGATTATCTCAATGAGCCATAACTCAAATCGTCCTGAGGTATTTACCTTTAACTTCACTACCGAGTAGTATATAAAGGTTGAGTAACAGCTTATACCCAATATATAAATGAGGCCTTTCTTTTGTGAAAGGCCTCATTTATTATTATAGATTAAAGTAGTAGTTAAACTTCAGCATAAATACGTTTGTTGCGGGCGTGCGGAACATCTGCTTGAGATTCGAACCCCAACCTGCACGATATGCATCCTCGCTGCTTGAGCGGGCGTGCTCCCACACCAGATAGAGTGTCGAGCCGGGGCGATACTCCCAGCGAGCCACGAAGTTTGAGCGGAACTCATTGAAGCTGAAATCGGGACTCATCATGCGTGCGCTCTCGCTCTCCGACAGGGGTCGCAGACGCTCCGATTTTTCATCCGACAGCGTATTTGCCGCCGCCTGAAAATCGGTGTAACGGGCGTTCGAAGTAAAGGGCGCACCATAGAACTGCAGCGACAGATCGGGTGTCACATTCACCTGTGCACGCAGCGTCACACCATACGTACGCTGGAACATACGACCCAGAACGTACGACTTCTTCTCGCCCTCAGCCGTTGGCGCAATGGTGCCGGCATACTGCAGATCGTTGCGGTCGGTGTAGAGCTCCGCTGCCGCCTCCAGCAGCACCTTGCTACCGATACGGGCATAGACACTCGGCTTGATGTTGTACTCGAACTTCGAGCCATCCATATTCATATTGCTGATGTAGTCGATCGTCACGTACCACTTCTTGGCCATATCGGTGAAGAAACCGAACGAGTTCCAGTAAGCCGACGGCAGGCGCATATCGGGGCCTCCACGCAGCAGGCGATCCTCACGGCGGTTGGTGCGGAAGGTCTGCGTGATCCACCAGCCCCAACGGTTCTTCAGCGTAGCATCCCAGCGCAGACGGAAGCTGTGCAGCTGCGTGTTACCGCCCGTATCCCACTGGTTGAGCATCGTGAACTTCACGGCCGTGTTACGCCAGATGGCCCACGGCGAATTCTGATTATATGATATATCAAAGGTATTCTGTATAAGGTCGGCACGAGCCTGATAGCCCACATCGTTCATATCGAAGCCCGACGAGTAAACGATTGCCTGATCCCACACCTGCAACTTCGAGAAGCCCTTGCGACCTACCTCCAGCATACCTGCCGCGCCACTGAGTGACGTACGCGTAGGATCCACACCAAGGAAGTCCGCCGCTGACTCACGCTGATAGTAGTGCACCGAGTTACGTTGCTTGCGCTCGATGGCAGCCTCCGAGCCATTTAACGTAGAGAACATAGCCTTGGCGGTGATGTAGTAGAGGCGATCCTTGAAGTAGTGCGAAAAGTCCACCGCACCCGTAAAGGCATTGGCCACCATCGACTGCTCCAAGTGATCCTCGCCCAAAGCACGGTTCACCGACGTGAGCATACCACCCAACAGCGTATTACCGTCCCAACTCTTCTGCACGCGGGCTACGGTGTAGTTCGTCAGGGGTTCCGTAACGATGCGCGACTCCTGCCCGCCCATGGTCATATGTGCCGACGAACGAGCCGTAACGCTCTCCATAACACCGATCGACACATTGTGTTTGTTCGTGCCGATAAACTTCAGCGCTCCGATGATAGGCACATTCTTAGGCGTCTCCACGAAACTCGAAGCATTATCCACCGAAGGTGCATACGAGGGCATAGCTCCGATACGGCGTGAGTAGAAGATATTGTCGGTACCCAGCGCGAGGCTGAAGACATCGCTACCCTCCAAGAAGAAGGGACGCTTCTCCTCGTAGAAGGTCTCCGTCGTAGTGAGATTCATCACCGAGGGGTCCTGCTCCACCTGACCAAAGTCGGGGTTGAAGGTCATATTCATCGTATAGTCGCCCACACGCATCTTGGCATCAAGACCTACGTTGGCACGCCACTCGCTGCCTGTCTGATAGGGGCTACCATCGATGCGGGGCTCACGGGCATGCTGACCCGAGACGTAGGGCGTGAACTCTATGTTTCGTGTGCGTGGCACATCCTGCATGCCGTGTAACTCGCCAAACGAATAGACGAAGCCGTTGTTGTTCTGCGGAATCATACTCCACTCCACCATCTCGTCGTGACGGCTCACCATACGCTGAACGTGCAGACCCCACACGCCATCTGTGCCGACGGTGCGGTAGCGCAACTGCGTGAAGGGAATCACATACTCGGCAAACCAATAGCCCTTATCGTGGTAGATGTGGCTCTTGCCCGACCAGACGGCATTCCACGAAAAATTCATCTCCTGCTGGTCCGTTATGTTCATATCGGTGCGTGTACCACCCGCATTGAGCATAAACTGCGATGCCGAGCGGTAGTCGTGGTACGAGTCGAACGACACGGTGACGTAGTCGCCCGTCCAATCGTCACGGTTACCAATCTGGTGGTGAATCTTCTCGGTCTCATCGTCGTAGCAACGCACGCCGATGTAGATATTCCTCTCGTCATAGAATATCTTCATCCTTGTCTCGTACTTCGACACGGTACGCTCCACGGGCTGCGACTGCACGAAGGCCTCCGACCACTCACCCACCGAGTCCCACTCGGCCTCGTCATCTCGACCATCGACCTGATGTTCGAAGTGTTCGATCTTCGTTGCGGTGTACTTGCGCTTATAGACCTGCTCCATAGGCAGACGATCGCCCACCTGCTGCGCCTGCACGGTATCAGCAAAGGCTATGGCCACGAGGAGCATCATCGAAAATAAAAGTCTGTTTTTCATTGTTTTATTTTACTACTATTTCACTTTTCGGGCACAAAAGTATATTTTTATTTTATACGCAACACTTTTTCTCGCGTTAAAACGAAAAATTGGCGTTTTATCACGAAAAAAGTCCCCACCTCTTACGAGGCAGGGACTCATGCATATTGAGTGATGATTATGCACCGAAGTTATCGAACAAGATGTTCTCAGAGGGAACACCCAGGCTGTCGAGCATATTCACAACCGAAGAAGCCATCATCGGAGGTCCACACATCAAGTAGATGCAGCCCTCGGG